>JAJYWW010000126.1 GCA_021791295.1 bacterium
TTTTTCCGCAAGCAGATTCATTGCATCGTGTATTCCAGAATTTTCATGCACTGAAACCGCATTTTTCGACATCACTTTATCGACGGTAATGCCGTGAACTTTATCCTTCGCCAGCGCAAACGCATCCCTGTAAATTTTAATAAAATCGCCTAAAGAAATATCGATGTAGGTTTTGTGTTTTTCAAAAGCTTCCCTGATATCTTCTTCGGTCACTTCTACGCAGCTTTTTTCTTTTCCTTCGTTTAAGTTTTCCATAATTTTTTCCTCAATTTTTAAAATTAAATTAGGGGATTTTTCTTATATATTAGCAAACGGTATATTTTAAATATGTGACTTATATCACGAATTAAAAATTATTTTTATTTAGAATGAGAGTTTTTTCGCCGGAAATATCTTTTATGCCCGATGCCTTATACATTCTTAGCGCTCCGAAACTGCATATGTCTTTACACAGACCGCATGAAGTGCAAAAAAAAGGTTCAAGCGATATTTTGTTTTCCTTAAAAATTAACGCGCCGGTAGGGCACATTTCCCAGCAGTTGGAACAAAAGACGCAATTTTCGTTTATTTTAGGCAGTCTTATATTAAAAAGCGGCAACAACTCTTTGTTTTCTTTCAAAAACTTATAAATCTTTTTCTGCCTTTTTAATAACGAATAATTTACGCTTTTCTCGTTTTTGCCGGTATTAATATATTGAGAATATAGCTGCGACAAGGGGAGGTCTTCCACGGAAACATTTTCTGCAAGCTTTTTTGCGTTGTCTTTTAAACTTTTAAACGAATTTTTAAAAAACTCTCTTCTATCTAACGTTTCCTCGGTTTTAACGCCGCCTTCGCTTTCAATGCTTTCTTTATCCGTTTTTTTATTCCCTGCTTTATCGTCTGCAGTTTTAAAATTATATGCATCCTTCTTTTTTTTGCTATACTCTTCGGCAAACTCTTTAAAATTAAAATCCTCGGCGTTAATTTCCTTAAAAACGTTTTCTTCGTTTAAAAACTTTATTATCTCGTTTATCCTTTTGATTTTTTTATTATGGAAATATTTAAGCCTGCATGATTTGCAGTCGGACGAAACAAATGTTATGTCAAATCTATTTTTTAAAGAAGAAATTATATCTACGTCTTCCAATTCGTATATACATTTTATAAAGCGATTATCGCCGTCCACGGGAATTTTAAAATTTTTAAAATATTCTTCGGTCTCGCCGCAAAAATAAAAATTTTCTAAATTTTTATTGGTTTTATCTTTCTTATCCTTAACGTAAAAAACGGAATTTGGACACATATGAAGGCAGGCATTGCAGTTTGAACAGTTTTCCAGAATATTTATTTCGGTATCGGTTATTTTTATAGATAAATCGGGGCATCTTTCGATGCATTCATAGCAGCCCGACATAGGGGTTTTTAGCCTGACGCAAAAATCGGGATTTATTAGAATCCGTCCGTCGTTTTCGTTTGCGTTTAAAAGTTTATCCAGCAGGTTCAGAATATTCATTCTTCGCTATTTTTGTTTTAAGTATTTCTAAAATACCGGCTGTCTCCTCACCGCTTTTGGCGTTATTGACTGCCGCCCTAAGTTCTTTGGATCCCTTAAAACCCTTGAGGAAATTATAAAGATGCGGTTTTATAATGTTAAATCCTCTTGTTTCGCCGTAATATGAAGATATTTCTTCGTTTAATTCAAGCATAATATCTATTTTATCGGTCATATCCGGCTCTTTTTCTTCAGCCCGTCCGCCGGTATCCGATATATGCATATAATCGTTAAATATCCATGGTTTTCCTACGGCTCCCCTTGCGAACATAATTCCGTATGCGTCTGTATAATGCATTATCCTCAAGGCATCGTCCGCCGTAAATACGTCTCCGCTTGCATAAACGGGAATTTTAACCGATTCTTTAAGTTTTTTAGTCTGAGCATGGTCCGCCGTTCCGCCGAACATCTGCGAGCGCGTCCTCGGATGGAAAAAAAGAGCATTTATACCGGAATCTTCGGCAATTTTTCCTATCTCGACGAAATTTACGGAATTAAAATCAAAACCGCTTCTAAATTTAACCGTGAAAAAAGCGTCTTTAACCGATTTTCTAACGGACGCAGTTATATCCGCAAAAAGTGCGGGATCTTTTAATAGTGCGCTTCCCGCGCCGGTTTTAACCACCTTTTTAACAGGACAGCCCGCATTTATGTCTATAACCTTAAACCCGCGGTCGAATGCTTTTTTAGCGGCTTCCGACAATACTGCAGCGGAATTGCCGAATAATTGAATGCCCGTTTTTGAAATACCGCTCCCCGCTTCAAGAAGTTCAAGCGTTTTCTTATCGTTACGCAAAAAGCCTTCGGCGCTTATCATCTCGGTAAAACAGAATTCCGCCCCGTATTTTAAGCATATTTTTCTGAAAGGATATCCCGTAATCCCCGCCATTGGCGCCAAAATACTTCTGCCGAGGCTGATTTCGCTCATATAACGATATATTATATATTAGAATTATGCAGAATAATTTCTTTCTCTATAAAAGCAGATATTTTTTCTGCGTCGTTAATATTTATCTGCGGAACGTTCAAACCGATTATCGGCTCGTCGGCGCAGACTAGGATAAGGCCCGTATCGTTTTTAAATCTTAATTCCAAACCGCCCGCATCCTTTCTCGCAAGCTCAATTTTTTTTACGCCGAGTTCTTTAAAACCTTCTATTATAACTATATCGGAGCCGGTAAAAAAATCCGATATTAAGCGGTCTATTGAGATATCGACGGAAGGTTCTATATCGCTGAAAAATGAAATTTTTTCTTTAGATATAAGCATAGTTGAAAATGCGCCCGCATTCTTATGCCTCCATGAATCTTTCCCTTCCGTATCCGCAGAGACGTTATGGTCTGTGTGTTTTATAGAAGAGACTTTATATCCCTTTTGAGACAGTATTTTTATTATTTTTTCTATTAATGTCGTTTTACCGGTTCCCGACCTTGCAAGAAAAGAAACTACGGCGGGGATTTTACCGTTTTTCGTTTTAATCATATTTTTTACCGTTTTTCGTTAGTATTTGTATATATATAGCATATTATGTATAATATAAATCGTAAAAATGCATTATCCGGCCGAATTAATCTGCTATTTATTATAACAAAATTTAAAATAAATTTATTTAATTAATTACAGGGCAGAATTCAATTCTGTCCCTGTCACAAATTGGAAAGGACAAAAATGGATATGGACAAAGAAATTAAAGGATTATCGTCTTCGGAAGCAGAAGAACTGACTAAACGTTATGGATTAAACGAAATAAAAGAGAAAAAAAAGCATCCGGTTGAAATTTTTCTATTAAAATTTTGGAATCCGGTTGCATGGATGTTGGAATTTACCTTTATTATCGAATTAATTCTCGGAAAAAACATAGAAGCATATATTATTATCGGTTTAATCCTATTTAACGCTATAATATCTTTTAAGCAGGAGAACAAGGCTGAAAAAGCTCTAGAGCTTTTGAAAAAACAGTTAAAAATTATGTCCAGGGTTTTAAGGGACGGAAAGTGGATTAAATTAAGCGCCGAACAATTGGTTCCTGGAGACGTAATTCACGTAAGAATGGGCGATTTGGTTCCGGCGGATACGGAAATTATTTCGGGTAACGTACTGGTTGACCAGTCTGCTCTAACCGGTGAATCTCAGCCTGTGGACAGAAACGAAGGCGGGCTTATATATTCAGGTTCCGTAATTAAAAGAGGGGAGGCCACCTGCAAGGTTACGGCAACGGGAGAAAAAAGCTATTTCGGGAAAACGGCTGAACTTATAAAATCGGCAAAAACTAAGGGGCACATAGAAGAATTAGTTTTGAAAATCGTTCGCTATTTCGTTATGATAGACGGCATCCTCGTAGTTTTAATACTTGCGTACGCTCTTATATACAAATTGAATTTTGCCGAAATGCTGCCCTTTGCTCTAATCCTCTTAGTGGCGTCTATACCCGTCGCCCTTCCGGTTACTTTTACTTTGGCTACGGCGCTTGCCTCGATGGAACTTGCAGGCAGAGGGATATTGGTAACGCATCTTTCCGCCATAGAGGACATTGCCTCTATGGAAGAATTATGCTCCGATAAAACAGGCACGTTAACGGCAAATAAACTTTCGCTCACGGCCTTTAGACCGCTTGAACCTTTCGGCGAAAATGAACTTTTTGCATATGCGGCGGCGGCATCCGACGAATCTACGCAGGACCCGATAGACTTATCCATACTGTCTTTTATAAAAAAAAATAAATTGAGTCTGCCCGAAATAGGAAAAACGGTTAAATTTATACCTTTCGACCCGCAGACGAAAAGAGCCGAAGCGGTAATGGAAATATACAAAAACGGCGAAAAAAATTTAATAACGTCTATAAAAGGTTCACCCATAATAGTCGGAAAAAATTTGGATGAAACCGGAGCTAAGATACTGTCGGAAGAATCGGAAAAATTAGAAGCTCTGGGGTACAGGGTAATAGCGGTAACGATAAAAAACGAAGAAAATAAATATTTTCCGGTGGGAATCCTTGGACTGTCCGACCCTCCGAGGGACGATTCTAAAGAACTGCTAAAAGAACTTAAAGATTTAGGAATCAGGGTTAGAATGGTGACCGGCGATACTGAGCTTACGGCTAAAACGACTGCCGGTTTAATAGGGCTTGGAGACGGCGTATGTACGAAGGAAAAATTTAAAAATCCATCCGGATGCGACGTATTTGCCGGAGTTTTTCCCGAAGACAAGTTTCATCTCGTACAGGGCTTGCAGAAACTAAAAAAAATTACGGGAATGACGGGCGACGGCGTAAACGACGCTCCTGCCCTTAAACAGGCGGAAGTAGGCATTGCCGTGGCAAACGCAACGGACGTAGCTAAAGCTTCGGCAAGCCTGATATTGACAGAACCGGGGCTTGCAAATATCGTGGATGCAGTAAAATACGGCAGAATGGTTTATAGGAGAATGCTTACTTATACTTTGAATAAAATATCGAAAACTTTTCAGGTTGCTCTTTTTTTGAGTTTAGGACTTATATTTTTCGGGAAGTTCGTTACTACCCCTAAACTTATCCTCATACTGGTTTTCGCCAACGATTTTGTCACTATGTCCATAGCAAAAGACAATGCCGTATATTCGCGTAAACCCGACAAATGGAAAATAAAACTTATAGTTTCAGCGTCTTTAGTAATAGCCGGAGCGTGGCTGATTTATTCTTTTATTTCATATTATATAGGATATTACGTAATTGGAATGAATATGCCTGAGGTTCAAACGTTTGCATTTTTATCGCTTGTATTCAGCGCGCAGGCAACCGTTTATTTGGTAAGGGAAGAACGTCATTTCTGGAGTTCTAAACCTGGGAACTATTTAATGCTCGCAAGCGCTTTGGATTTAATACTTATAACTTTAATGGCGGGATACGGAATACTTATGGCTAAAGTTCCTTTTATATATATATTTATACTGCTTGGCGCTACTTTTATTTATATGGTTGTATTAGACTACATCAAGAAACCCCTCATGGAAAAACTAAGATAAATACAGGGGCAGAATTCAATTCCGTCCCTGTCACAAATCGGAAGGTATATTAATGCCCGATGCTTAATGCGTAGTTTACGTATTTTATGAATTCTTCTTTCGTGGGATAATTTTTAACGCCTATGTTAAAAACCTTCCTTTTCTTTTCATACCACTTATCGAAATTTTCGGAAGATACGGAGCGCACTTCTATTAATAACTCTTCCAGTAAAACGGTAAGAGGTTTTTCGTTTTCGCTATTCATAATTTATCACCGCTTTGTATGCGCAATATGTCTCAATTATATATCGTTAAATTAAAACTTAGGCGCTAATAACATATTTTATGTTAATTGCCGGTTACCGCCAGTTAGTCCTTGAAAATTCGGGAAGGTCTTCGAAGTCTCCCCTTATGGCGTAACCTTCGTTTATATTGTATATTTCAAATTCGTTATCTATAACGAATGAATATATGTTGCCGTTTAAAAATTCGTCTTTATATTTGAGGCATTTTACTCCCTGCCTGATAATTGCGGATAATATTCCGCTGCCGGAAATATCGCCGAGGAGTATGGCTCCTACAAGAACTTCTCCGTCATATACTAATTTTCTGTAAATCTTATCGTCCTGAAATACGTAAACATTTTGCGTTTCGTTAGAAGGATTAGTTAAACCTATAGTAACTATCGGAAGTCCGTAAATTTCGACGGAATTTAAACCCATGCCGCCAGGGTATTCCCTATAAACGCCAGCCATATTAGTACCGGCAACCCTGCCTTCTTCGCATGCCAGCGGCACTATTGCAATGATATTCGGGCGTTTGTTCAATATATCGTAAATTACGGCGGCGTCTCCTCCGGCATAAACGTCTTTAACGCTCGTCATCATCGTTTTATCGACTATTATGCCTCTGTCTATTTTTATTCCGCTTCCTTCGAGGAATCCGACGTTAGGTCTTACTCCTACGCCGACTACGACGATATCCGCAGGCAATTCTTTACCGCTTTTCAATAAAACGCTGACCGGATTGCCGGATTCGTCTAAATTAATCTTGGTAACCGTTTCGCCGGTAGCCGTATCTATGCCGTTTTCGTTAAGTTTTTTAGACGTAATATTTCCGGATACTTCGTCGAGAGCAAGCCCTAAAACTCTCGGCAATAATTCTACTATCGTCGTATGAAGCCCCAATGCTCTTAGCCCTTCGGATGCCTTAAGCCCTATAAGTCCGCCGCCTACGACTATCGCCTCTTTTCTTTTAGACATTTTTGCGGCTTTTTCCATTTTTTTTGCGTCGTCGAACCGGGTAAAGGTGCCCATCATAGGAGAATCCGGATTAAATCCTTCCGTAGGCGGTATAAAAGGCGTTCCGCCAGGGCCTATAAAAAGTTTGTCGTAATTCACGGCAGATCCGTCATCCAAAACTACCCTTTTAGCCGAGGTATCTACTGAAACTGCTTTTTTTCCAAGCATTAAATCGAAATTATTTTTTTCGTAATAGTCGTCTTCTTTATACCATATTGTTTCGTCTGTAGTTTTTCCTTCCAAATAATATGAAATCAAAGGTCTTGCATAAGCCCTATAGTTTTCGTCAGAGATTATTACTACTTCTCCGGACTTGTCGAAACGCCTGATTGCATCTGCGCAGGATAAGCCTGCGTATGAATTTCCTATAATAACGTATTTCATAATCTTATCCCCTTTTTAATATTACTTAGCTATTGATTTTATGTATGGTCCGTATATTTTTTTTGCGACAGAAAGCCTTCTTTCGTATGAATAATTTTTAATCCCGATTCTTTTTAATGCCCCTTTCTTACAGGCTTCTACGCATTTAGGGGTATCCTCGTCCGAGCAGCCGTCGCATTTTGAAGCAAAATGACCTTTTCCTATTCTCTCTATAGCTCCGAACGGACACGACATTACGCACATCCAGCATCCGACGCATTTTTTATAGTTTGTTACCGTCCATCCCGATTCCAAGTCTTTATATCTCGCACCAGGCATACATGCATCGACGCACGGCGCTTCGTCGCAATTGTGGCATATAAGAGGGAAAAATTTGTTTCCTTTCTTTTTTATATTTATTCTGGCTCCTGCATATTTTGAGCCGTATTTTTCAGCCATATGCGATTCGCATGCTTTTACGCAAGCAGCAAAACCTTCGCTTTCGCATCCGTCGCATTTTGAGGGATACAGCATTATTTCTATTTGATTTTTCTTTAAATCTTCCTCTAAATTGGTAAGTTTTTTACTCATAACAGCCTCTTTTTATTTTATTATTTTTGTTTACTTGCATATTTCACGGCTAAATGCGCCTGCATGGCAGCGCACCGTTTTAATTAATTTTCCGCCCATAAAATCTAATCCGCCTGCATAATATTTATCGGCGTCTTTTTTAAAAAAGCCGTAAGACTTTTTTAGATATATGTAATTTCCGGTTTTTGAATATATCCACCAGTAATAAAGCGCATTTGCAAGTATGCCCGACGGTTTCCCCGACGGATTTTTTACGTCGAAAAATCTGTTTGCCTTCCTTATTTTAACGCTTTTTGCATATTTTTTTTTATAGCTATTAATTTTTCCGGCCAAATAATTTTCAATATCTTCCTTAGAATTAATATTCATAAAAAATTCGATTTTTAAATCAGTATTTTTTCTTATTATATCTAATATATTGTAATAATATACGGACGGCAAAAATCTTGAAATATTTACAGAATCCATAAACAGAAAATTTTTTCCGAGATTCAATGCGTAATCGTTCAGCATGTCTAAAATCACAGCCGTTTTTTTTGTATTATAAATACCGAGGAGGGGTTCTACGGTGGAATCCGGCCATAAAGGAACTACCGCATTTACTTTCTCCTTCTCCATTTTTTTTATAAGTTCGTTTGCCGCCGAAAAATTAAATAAAGGCGCATCGCACTCCATAATAAGTAAATATTTGCCTTTAATGTGCTTAATGCAGCTGTAAATTCCTCTAAGAGGCCCTATAAAGCCGCAGTTTTTATCGTCGGCAATTACGGGCGGATTTATATTCAATTTTTTTTTTAATTCATTGCCGTACCGTTCGGCGCTTTCTTTTTCTCTTGCCGAAATTATTATATCTCCGTTAAATTTTAATGCTGTTTCGGCCGCTCTTTCTATAAACGATTTTCCGTTAAAATTAAAAAAAGCTTTATTTTCTCCAAATCTTTTAGATTCGCCGCCGGCGAGTATTATACAGCTTAATTTTTGCATTTAATTAAATAACACGGCCGCAAAATCATAATTCTATCTTTATTCTGCCTCTTTGGCCGTGGCCTTCGCTTAACGTAACTTCAAAATAATTTATGGGGTTAAACATTTCCCTGTTTTTTAAATCCGAGGCAAGTTCGCCTGCGAAATAAACAGTCAAATCTTCGATATTTAACGACGGACACTTTATTTTAAAAATATCGGCTTTCGGTATAAGATACATTTTGCCGT
>JAJYWW010000099.1 GCA_021791295.1 bacterium
CCACCTTTAATTTAATGTTTAAAAAATATACTAAAAAAATTCACCTATATATTATATAACTATATGATAATATCATATAATAAATATATCATAAAATCAATAAATTTTGCGGTTTTTTTCGTTTTATCTTTTTTGAACGTCCCTATGGTAAAAAGTAATTCCGTAATCTTCGCTAGCGCCGGCAAGCCTTTTTTTTAATTCTTCGACTATAAACACCGACCTGTGAACGCCCCCTGTACATCCTATAGCTGCGGTAAAATAAGATTTATTTTCTTTTTTATAAAGCGGAAGCGTAAAAGTTAAAAAATCCAATATGCGGGTTATAAATTCATCGCTCTCTTTAAACGACAGCATATATTCGGCTATTTCCGAATCGAAACCTGTAAGATTTTTAAGCTGCTGTATAAAAAATGGGTTAGGCAGAAACCGCGCATCAAAAAGCGTATCGGCGGAAAGAGGAATGCCGTATTTAAAGCCGAAAGAGATTATTTTTACCGAAAATTGACCTGAATATAAAAGACCGTCGAGATTGGCGGATAAGATGCCCTCTAAATCGTGTATTTTAATATCGGAAGTATCTATTACCGCATCGGCATTTCCTTTTGCATTGTTCAGGAGTTTGCGTTCTTTTTTAACCGCCGTAGCTATATCGCTTTCCGAGAGAGGATGTTTTCTTCTTGTTTCGGAATATCTCCTTATTACGACGTCGTCTCTTGCATCTAAAAAAATAAATTTAAAAAAACATGCCCGCCTTTTTAAAAATTTAATATAGTCTTCAAACTCTTTTAAAAAACTTTTTTCTCGTATATCTATAACAAAAAGTATATTTTTAAGGCGGGCGGCCAGCCCTAATTCAAAAAATTTAGGCAGCAAAATCATCGGCATATTATCTACGCAAAAAAAACCTCTATCTTCAAGTATTTTTAAAGCAGATGACTTTCCAGAACCGGAAATACCGCTTATTATAACTATATTTGGTTTTTCCGTATCTTCGGATTTTGATTGATAAATAGACACGCCAATTATATTGAGCTTATATTTTTAAATTTAATTTCCGTTACCGTTGCGCATATAACCGCTTTATTGATTTAAAATTCCGGCTTTATCATTGATATTTCGCCGTCGTCGCCCCTAAAAATAAAAGATACTTTAGATGATTCTTTGTCTTTAAAGATTATGAAATCCCTGTTTCTTTTTTCTAACTTATGCACGGCTTCTTTGACGGTTAACGGCTGCCTTTCATAATCGTCTTTTATTGCAATATCTAAAGACGAATCGTCGTCTGTTCCGGAAAATAAGCCCGCTCCTTCTTCTACGTGCTCTTTTCTTCTCATTTTCTCCTTATGCTTTTTAATCTGCGACTCGACTTTTTCCAGCAAAAGATCTATGGCGCTGTATATGTCGGCCGATTTTTCTTCGGCATTGACGGTAAGATTTTTTGCCGTTAATTTAATCTGCGCTACGCCTGATTCTTTATGGTCGACGCGTTCTATGCTTAAAGTAATGTGCGCGTCCATAATATTGCTTAAATACTTTTCTAATTTTTGGAATTTTGATTCGGCATACTGCCTTATAGCATCGCTGGAATCAATATGCTTAAATGTAACTGCAATGTTCATCTTTTTGGTCTCCTTTTTGTTAATGTATTGGTTTATTAATATGAAATATTTTTATGCCTTGTGCTTGAAGGCGGTATATTCATAATATCCCTATATTTTGCGATAGTCCTTCTTGCTATATTGATACCCTGTTTCTTCAAAATATCGGCGATTTCTATATCTTTATAAACTTTGCCGTTAAAATGTTCCGAATCTATAATAGATTTAATTCTCGTCATAACGTTGTCGGACGAAGTTTCGCCGTATGAAGCTCCGGTAAAAAAACTTTTAAGCTCGAATACTCCCAGATGAGTGCTTAAATATTTATTTGCGGTGGCCCTGGAAACTGTAGATTCATGTATATTTAGCTCTTCCGATATATCTTTTAAGATCAAAGGTTTCAGGTTGCATCCTCCTTTATCGAAATATTCATATTGTTTATCGACTATTTTCTGCGCAATATTTAAAATAGTTTCTTTCCTCGTATTTATGCTTTTCATTAACCACATAGCCGATTTGAATCTTTCTTCCGCATAATTTTTAATATCCGGCGATACCGCTATTTCGCCGCTGATAACTTTTTTATAATACGAATTTATTTTTATCTCCGGAATCGAATCGTCCTGCATATATACTATATAACGATCGTTCTCTTTTTTTAGGAAAAGGTCGGGAACGATGTAACGCGGCGCTTCTTTGCTGAAATTAGCCGCAGGGTTCGGATTTAATTTTTTTAAATTTTCTACAGAATGCAAAACTTCTTCTATACTTGTTTTTGTTTCTTTACATATTTTTTGATAATTCTTAGCGGCTACTTCTTTTAAGTACTTATTTATTATATCTTTTAGCAGAACGTCGCCCTTGAAATAAAAATCCGCCTGAATTGCCAGACTCGATATTACGTTATCGGCGGCTAATCCTGCGGGTTCCAATATATTAATTTTATAAAGCGTGTTTGCTACGAACGTATCGTCTATATCTCGTGAAATATTTTTTTTTGCAAAATATTCAAGGTCTTCCGTCGAAACCGCAAGAAATCCTTTGGAGTCTAAATTGCCTGCAATATATTCGGCAAGTATAATTTCATCATCCGAAAAATTACCGGTTCTAACCTGTTCCATAACATGTTCGTAAAGCGTTTCTCCTCTATAAAAACTGCTCTCTAATTTATATTCTAAATAATTATTGTCCCCGCCGCCTAAAGCGCCGCCGTTTTTTGATAAATCTACAAACTGTTCGTTATAGTTCACCAAGTACTGTGCAATTTCATTAAAACCTTGTTCCGATTCGGAATCTGCTTCAGCCGGAATATTAGACGGAAGCGTAACGTCGGATTTATAATTTTCGCCTTCAACTTCATCTTCATTTTTCACGCCGGCAGATTCGGTATCAAGAATAGGGTTTTCCAATATTTCTTGTTTAACCATATCCGAAAGTTCGATATTGTTAAGAGCAAGCATCTTGATCGCAAGCTGCAGCTGCGGTGTCATTACCAACTGTTGAGACAACTTAAGATTTTGTCTAAGTTCCATACCGCTCATAAAAAACTCCGGGAAACCAGATTATAATCGCCATTAAATAGATGCAAAGATAAATAATTCAATTATATTATATAGTTATTTATTATTTATTATAAAGCTTATTATATATTAATTATATAACATTTAAATCTAAATACCCAAATTAAACTTTTCTCCGAGGAAAAATCTTTTAACGATCGAGCTGGAAATAATGTGGGAGGGAGAGCCTTTTTCTATTATTTTTCCGTCATTTATTATATATGCGCTGTTGCATATCCTTAAAGCTTCCCTTACGTTATGGTCGGTTATTAAAATGCCTATTAAATCTTTCTTTAAACCGATAAGAATATCCTGCATATCCTCTACGGCGATAGGATCTATGCCTGAAAAAGGCTCGTCTAAAAGTATAAACTTTGGAGAAAGTATAAGCGATCTGGCTACTTCCACTCTTCTTCTTTCTCCTCCGGATAAACTCATTACGGAAGATTTTTTTACTTTCTCGAGCCCGAATTTTTCTATTAAATCGTTAAGTCTCTGATTTTTTTCTTTTTCGGATATTTTTAAAAGTTCAAAAATAGCCGTAAGATTCTCTTCCGCCGTAAGTTTCCTGAATACCGAAGTCTCTTGAGGCAAATAACCTATGCCTAATCTTGCGCGTTTATGCATAGGCAGTTTAGTAATGTCGACGTCGTCCAAAAATATGGAACCGCCGTCCGGCCTAAGCATACCCGAAATCATATTAAAAGTGGTCGTCTTCCCTGCGCCGTTAGGCCCTAAAAGACCCGTTATCTCTCCGGGCCTAATTTCAAGGCAAACTTCATTTACTACCGTCCTCTTTTTAAATTTTTTAATTAAATTTACGGCTTTTATCATCGTTGCGTCTTTGTTTTTACGTTATTTTTTTTTACGCCGATCGACTTTTTTGAATAAACTACGGCATTAACGCGTTTTTGACCGCCGATTACGGTAGAAATACCGGTTTTAAAATTAATTATTATTTTCTTTCCTGCTATTCTGTTTTTCCCCTCATACGCCACTGGATTTTCCGTTATTACGGCAATTTTCTTTTTGTCGTAATAAACCGCCCTGCCTCCGGTAATATTGTCTTTGCCTTTTATAATATGCACGTTTCCCGTAGCGATAAGTATTTTAATCTTATTTTTTTTAGTATATATAATTTTAAGGACGGACGACAGTATCTTCAGTTTGCCCTTAAGAGCCACCACGTGACCCGTAAATACGGCAATATGCGTTTTATTGTTGACCGTTAAAGAATCTGACCTTATATCGGTTTTATTATGCGTTTTATTCGCATTGTTTAAATTATTACGAGTTAAAGCGCCGAAAGATAAATTATTTTGAAACAGTAAAAATATCGGCAAAAAAATAAAAACGATAAAAAAATAAAATTTAATTTTCATTTAGACGACCTTCTCATATTAGCGTTATTTAGATAAAAAATGAACGTCTTTCCGTAAAACGAATAATTTCTTTTTTACGTAATAGATAAATCCTTCTCCTGAAATAAAATAATTTTTGCTTTTAATTTTCATGCCGCCCGGAGCCGCTATTTCGTCTTTTTTAGCAAAATAATCTATTATATCGGTTTTAATCACCATGCCGTTTGAACCATTTATCGAGACGCCGCCTGAAATTATTACGTTTTTAGAAACGGTATTAAGTTTTCCGGTTTTCCCTATTATTATATAAGCCGGTTTTTTATTTTTGCCGTAAATATAAATCTTTACGGCGTTTAATTTTATTATATTTTTCTTTTTAGACTTATAATTTAAACTTTTAGCGAAAATTTCATAAGCAAGAATTCCTTTTTTATAAAATTTATAATCTATTTTTTTAAGGCTTATGTAGCCTTTTGATATCTTGAAATTTAAAAGTCCCGTATTGCCGCGAAGATAATGCAGTATAAGAAAAACTGCCAAAATAGCTATAAAGCATAAAGACAGTATAAGCGCAATTATTCTTATAGTTTTCCGGTCTAAGGACATATAGTTTAATTACAGCGAATTTAAAAATTTTAAAAGCAATCCTTTCTCTTTTAAAATTATATCGCAAACCTCCCGCACCGCGCCGCACCCGCCGTTTTTAGACGTAACGATGTCGGCGCAATCCTTGATATATTCCGGCGCATTAGGAACCGTAGCAGAAATTGCGGCTAATTTTAAAAGTTCTATATCAACTATATCGTCTCCCATATAGAATAAATTTTTAATGCCTATTTTAAATTCTTCCAATAACGGTTTCAGCGCTTTATATTTATCCTTGCATCCTTCGATATAAAAATCTACTCCAAGCTCCTTGGCTCTCAAAGAAGCTGCATGGCTTGTCCTTGCGGAAATCATGCCTACTTTTAATCCCGATTTTTTAGCTAATTTCATGCCTGCACCGTCATGCGCAAAAAAAGTTTTTGTTTCGACTCCGTTTTCGGATAAATATATTTTTCCGTCCGTCAAGACTCCGTCAACGTCGAAAACTAAAATTTCTATATCGGAAAAATATAATTTTTTAGTCATATTATTCCTGCTTTTATTATATCGTGAATATGGATAACTCCGGCCGGGCTTTTATCGTCATCCGATTCTATTACGAAAAGCGAAGTAATTTTAGATTCCTCCATTTTTTGCAGAGCGTTAACGGCAAGCGCATTCTTCAGTATAGTTTTAGGATTTTTAGTCATTACGTTTTTTACGGGTTCGTTTATTATATCCGTCGGAGAAAGCATCGCCCTTCTCAAATCTCCGTCGACTATTATGCCGCATAAAAAGTTATTCTCGTCTATAACTCCGGTAAGCCCTAATCTTTTAGAATTCATTTCTAAAATAGCGTCCTTTAATAAAACCGTATCCCGGACTAAAGGTATTTCTTCGCCATTATGCATTAACTCGGCCACTTTTATAAATTTTTTGCCTATAGAACCTCCCGGATGGAGTTTTGCAAAATCTTCTTCTAAAAAGTTACGCTCCTTTAAAAGCGCAACCGCAAGAGCGTCGCCGATTGCAAGCTGAGCCGTCGTGCTGGCTGTAGGCGCTATATTATAAGGACAGGCTTCTTGTGCTACGGAAACGTCGAAAAAATAGTCCGACAATTCAAATAAACGCGAACGTTTATTGCCGGAAAATCCGATAATTTTAGCGCCTATAAGCTTTATTGACGGCAGTATCGAAACTATTTCCTTGGTGTTTCCGCTGTTAGACAGAACTATTACCGCATCGTTTTTAGAAATAACTCCGAGATCTCCGTGGGAAGCTTCCGCAGGATGCATAAAAAAAGATGGAGTACCGGTACTTGCAAGGGTAGAAGATATTTTTCTGGCTATAATACCGGATTTCCCCATTCCCGTTAAAATAACTTTGCCTTTAATTTCTATAAGGCAACGCACCATTTTTTCGAAATTATCGTCAAGCCTGTTTATAAGCGCGGACACCGAATCGGCTTCTATTCTTAAAACGTTTTCGGCCGTTTTTAATATATTATGCTGCGTCATTTTTATTTTATATTTTACTATATTTAGAGATTTCCAGAATATTTTTTAAATTATCTTTAAATGAGCTTAAATAAACGGAATTTGCAGAATCGCTTAAAGCTCTCGGCGGATCTGGGTGGACTTCAAAAAACAAACCGTCGACTCCTGCCGCTGCTGCCGCTCTTGCAAGAGACATAACGTATTCCCTGTTTCCCGAAGAAACGGCGCCTCCTCCCCCAGGCAGCTGCACGCTGTGCGTAGCGTCGAAAACTACGAGAGCTCCGGTTTCTTTCATTACGGGAATAGACCTGAAATCTACGACAAGATTATTATAACCGAAACTTACCCCTCTTTCGGTCAAAATAACCTTATAATTTTCTGCCGACGCAATTTTTTCTACTATAAATTTCGTATCCCATGGCGCCATAAATTGACCTTTTTTAACGTTAATTACTTTTCCGGTTTTTGCCGCTTCCAAAATAATATCGGTTTGACGGCACAAAAAGGCAGGTATCTGTATAACGTCAAGAACGCCGCCCGCAATTTCGGCTTCTTTTGCGCTATGAACGTCGCTTAATATAGGAACGCCGTATTTTGCTTTAATATCGCTTAATATTTTTAAACCTTTATCTATACCGGGGCCCCTGAAAGAATTAACCGACGTTCTGTTTGCTTTATCGTAAGAAGCCTTAAAAATAAGATTAAAATTTAGTTCTTTGGAATATTCCTTCAGCGTCGAAACTATATCGTCCATGACGGCGGCGTCCTCTATTACGCAAGGGCCGGCAATTACAAAAGGATAGTCGTTATTAAATTTAAATTTTAATTCCGACGTTAAATCTTCTTTTGTAAAAACATCTATTTTTTTCATATCGTTTAATTTTAATTTATGCGAAAATGCAGGAAAAATTTAAATAATATTTTAAACAGGCGTGCGTTTGCTTTTCCTTTTATGTTTAATTGTTTTACCTTCGGCTTTCGTCATATTATGTTTAGCTTTAATCTTAAATTTAACCTTGGGCTGAACCGATAATAAATTATTCGAATATTTAACCGCTGCCGCAATAAATTCCCTGAACAGCGGATGAGGATACAGCGGCGAAGATTTAAATTCAGGATGAAACTGACACCCTATATACCACGGATGATCTTTAATTTCGCAAATCTCTATAAGTTTATCATCGGGGGACGTACCTGAAAAAACAAAACCGGAAGTTTTAAATTTTTCTCTGTATTTATTGTTAAATTCAAATCTATGTCTGTGTCTTTCGCTTATGATAATGTTTCCGTCATGATTCAATTTTACGCAGTTTTTATTATTAGACGGATATTTTTTATTGTTTTTATAATAAATTTGATAGGCAAGCGTATTTTTAGATATTACGCAAGGATAGGCGCCTAATCTCATAGTTCCTCCCATATTGCCTATATCTTTCTGGTCGTCCATTATGCTGATTACGGGATCCGGCGTAATTTCATCGAACTCATAGGAATTTGCGTCTTTCAATCCCAGCACGTTTTTTGCATATTCTACCGTCATAAGCTGCATTCCGAGGCATATTCCGAAATAAGGAATGTTGTTGGTCCTGGCATAATTAATTGCCCTCAGCATACCGCTAATGCCGCGGGAACCAAAACCGCCCGGAACCAGTATGCCCGAACACCCTTCCAATTCTTTAAGGTTATCCTTCCAGTCGTCTCCTTCTAAATCTTCGGAATTGATATATTTTATATTTACGCTTACGTTATTGGCAAGGCCGCCGTGAATCAGACTTTCGTTTAAGCTTTTATAAGATTCTTTAAGATTTACGTATTTTCCTACTACGGCTATAGTAACTAAATTTTTAAGCGTTTTTAACGTATCCGATATATTTGTCCATGCGTTTAAATCCGGAGACTTAGCCCATATATTTAAGTATTCGATTATTTTGGAATCGAGTTTTTCTTCGTGAAGGGAAAGCGGAACGTCGTAAATACTCTCTTCGTCTTTAGCGGTAATAACCGCATCTGCTTCGACGTTGCAGAAAAGAGCTATTTTTTCCCTTATGTCCTGCGGCAAAACTCTGTCCGCCCTGCATATTATAATCGAAGGTTCTATGCCTATAGCTCTCAATTCTTTAACGGAATGCTGGGTCGGCTTTGTTTTAAGCTCGTCTGCCGTTTTTATAAACGGAACTAGCGTCAGATGAATATAAAGAACGTCGTCTTTGCCCTTGTCTAATTTAAACTGTCTTATAGCCTCAAGAAAAGGAAGGCTTTCTATGTCGCCTACCGTTCCGCCTATTTCTATAATCGCAACGTCTTTGCCTTCGGAAGCTTCGATTATTCTTTTTTTTATT
>JAJYWW010000032.1 GCA_021791295.1 bacterium
AAATGGTATTATTTATATATTAAAGATAATACTATCCAATTATGCGTTCATAGCTCAGATGGATAGAGCAACAGCCTTCTAAGCTGTGGGTCGCAGGTTCGAATCCTGCTGGACGCACCATTAAAATCAAGACTTTGCGGTAGGTTTGAAATAATTAATTTTTTTGACTGTGGTCGTTTTTGTGGTCAAAAGATTTTTCAAATTCCGATAGCTCTTCTTTAATATCTTTAATAGCCTGATAAAAGCCTTTTTGAAAAAGGTTTGTAAGTGTAATATTTTTATCGACTTTCTTTAATTCAACGTATCTTTCGTGGAGCTCCTTTTTTAATTCGAATTTAATCTTTTTCATATTATAAGTTTTTATAAATATATGTCGCAATGACGAATCCTAAAGATCCGAGCCAAGATAATACATAACCGCCTATAGCATTTAAAGTTATTAAAAGCCCGAATTTAGTCCCTTCAAAATGTTTTGGTGAAAAGCCGGAGTATTTCCCACCCTGAATAAACAATTCTATACTTATGAAGAAAAAAATTATCACTGCCGCATAATAAGCGTAATTTTTAACCTTTTCAAACATAAAGCCCCCTTATTTAATATTAATATTATTAATCAATATCATATCGATATATGATATTAACATAGTTTTTCAAGCTCTTTTACCGCCTTTTGCAAAGTCTCGAGGACTGCGCCTTTTTTTGCGTCTAATCCTATGTCCTGACTGTGTTTTTTAAGCCTTTCTTCAAGCTCCGCCCTTGCGCCGGTTATCATTATATCGTTGATACTCTCCTTTTCATCAGCGTAGGCCTCTAAGTATTTTTTGAGTTCGATATACAGGCTTTCCGGGATTCTTGCGACGAAAGATATTTTCTTTTCGGCTTTTTTTCTTCCAATCGGCTTTGCTGGCTCGGAAGTTCCCTGCCCCGCAGCTGCTTGATTGACCCATGTATCAGAATTATTTGGATTAGATTTTTTAATTGCCATGTCAATTTCTCCTTTGTATAATATTAATATATGATACCGATATTATACAATATTTTAAATTATTCGGCACTCTCTTTCTTTAGCGCAAATTTAACTATAGGTAATGCCTCTTTTAATATCTCAAATATTTCTTTGGATATTTCAAATTTTCTCCCATTAGTCATAAACAAAAAATAAGCTCTGCTTTCGGGATTATAATAAAATTGCGATATAGCTTCCCTATTAATGTAGTTTCCGTCTTTTTCGACTTCTAAAAACATGGTATAGTCTCCTTTTGTTAATGTTAAATTAGATTAATTATTTCGTTAAACAAGTCTTTCACTTCCGCCGTAGCCTTATTGTCCGTATTTAATTCGCTTACGCCCAAGCCTTCCGATATAGATTTCCTATATACCGCCCTGTCTTTTAAATAGGAACCTAAAATCTTAACATCCGGAAAATCTTTTAAGAACTCCAGCATTTCGTCTTTTTCTTTAGACTTCCAGTTTGCCGTTATCTTATTTAAGACGACGTATGCCTTTAGTTTCGAATTAAAGACCTGCGCTTCCTGATAGAGCTTATATATCTTTTCGAAGCTCCATGCGTCTAACTGGCTCGTTATTAAAGGTATAATAAATTTATCCGATATAAGCATAGACTTTCTCATCTCTATTGAGTCTCTTCCGCCAGTATCTATAAGAACTATGTCAAAACCGCTTTCCAAAGCTTTAACGTCTTTGTCAAGAGAACCGCCCGTTTTCTCTATGACGATTATTTCCGCCAAACCCGCAGGATTTTCTCTGCGGGTATTTGAAAACATCGTAGTTGACTTTTGGATATCGGCGTCTATTAAAAGAACTTTTTTTCCGGAACCGGCAAATTCTACCGCAAGGTTAATCGCAATAGTAGATTTGCCGACGCCGCCTTTTTCGTTTCCGATAGTTATAATCATTTTTATTCTCCTTTTATATCTATCATTGAACATCTATCGGGATCAAACATATTATCTTTAATGTGGGATTTACTTTCCTTGATAAAATTTGAATAACCATCATCTACATTTTGATATTGTTCTTTAAGCTTATTTTTTAATTCATCATTTTCTATTAGTTTAATTGCATCTTCTAATTTTAATTTTGAATAATCTTTGATTTTTTTGAACTCGTCTAAATATTTATAAGCGTCTTCATAGTCACGTTCTTCTGCATCTTTTTCTATCTCTTCTGTAATACCATTATTAAAGACTATGTCTGCAAGAAGTCGTATTTCGTCGTCGGCTGTCCCGTCCTCGTTATATATGACATACACATAAAAACTGTCAATTCTATCGTCGATAGCAGAGAATTTACAATCGCAATACCAAAAGATATCATCATCGTCCAAAAAAACCGTTGGAATACCTATTTGACCATACCCATAGCGAACATAGACTTCTCCTGATTTTTTATTTGCATAAATACTAAAAATAAAATCACTAATTGGATCAATAAGATTATCGCAAATTATATTGACCCATTCGTCGAGCCTATTGTAAATTTCTTCCTTGATTTTGTCTAAGATTTCTTTTTTAATTCTAATTTCTTCTTTTTCCATGATAGTTTCTCCTTTTAATTAAAGTGATATTAATTTAATATATCAATATATATATCATTATATTATGTCAATGTCAATATCAATTTTATATATCGATATTACATTAAGTTAGAACATTCGTTTGACATAACGTCCCGAAGACTAATTATTGCGGTATTAAGCATATTATCAACTGATACAATCATTACGTCCTTGCAGTTATCAAAGTCATCGTCGCTTAAATCTTTATTTGTCAAATACAATCCCTTCCCTATTTCTTTAATTTTACTAATCAGTTCCTCTTCATCCCCCCGTAAATTAATAGCTGTAGTTGAATTCAAAACTACCGTTACCGTAATTTCATTTTTTGCATTGCCCATTTTTAAGCCTCCTTTGCTTTAAGTTATTATTAAATTTTTTGTTATTGTATATATAGCGAAGTTGTATTTTGAATTTCGCTTTTAAATTTCTTGCTTATACATTTATCCCTTAAACCCTGCTTTCCCCGCCTTAAAACGCTTCCTACGAAGCCGTTTTTTATTTCTTGCCCCAAATACTTTTAGAAAACGCTTTTCTTTTAATTTCAAAGGCAAGATTTAAAAATTCGACGACTTCTTTTTTATTCCTGAATCTCTCCTTTGTTACCCCTGCTGGAATATATAAGTCGTAAAAAGTCGCCAGCAGGTTTTCCATGCTCTTTATAAAAATCTCCAGAACAATAATATCATCCTGATTCTTGAATTCTGCTGCAAACTTATAAATCTTAAGAAAATTATATAGAAGCTCGTAGATATTATTTTTTGCTTTTTTTAACCTGTATTTATATAGTTGAAATCTAATATATAAACTTACATAGTCATAAGTCTTTTTAATTATGCCCATTATTGCCGCTCCCTTATATTAATATTAATATCTTATACTGATATATATATCACATTATAATATCGATGTCAATATCTAAATTAAATATTAATATCAAAATATTAAATTAATGCTGCTGCTGCTGTTGCTCTTGCCTTTGTTCCTGCTGTTCGTGTTCTATCTCTTGATTTTGTTCTTGCTCCTGTTCCTGCTCTACCGCCTGTTCTATCTGTTCTTCTTTATCTATTTTTGAGACTTCTTCTTCGGTAAGCGCAAACGCAAGATTTTTGACGTTTTCTGAAAGCTCGTTCCTAAAGTCTTCGGTTTCTTTTGCAAACTCGATATTTTCTTTGAATTTTTCCACTTCGATTTCAGTTCCGTAAATCTTAATTTCATCCGTCGATCTCGTGCCTGCGACGTAAAACTTTTCCTCGAAATTTTCGGAATAAGCGCCGCTATTTAACGAATACAAGGTTTTATTGACGGTCTCGCCCTGACTCTTATAAGTCGTCAAAGCATATCCCAAATCGAAATTTTTATATTCTTCCGGATTAAAAATTACTACGTCGCCGTTTTCTTTTATTGCCGTGATATTACCGGCTTCGTCTATCGATTTAACGGTCGCCAGTTCGCCGTTATTGACGTTAAGATTTTTATCGTTTTTCAAGAAGACGATTTTATCGTTTTCGGCCACTTCGATATCTTTCTCGATATATACCTGTATATTATCTTTGTTCTTATTTGTAAGATTGAAGCTTTTTTCTTCGCCGTCTTCGGCCTGAAGCTTTAGAATGTTTTTGTCTTTATCGATGTCTTCTATCGTATAAACCTGATAAGTTTTATCCGCTATGATTTTTTCACCAGGATTATACGATTCGACAAATCCGGCGTTTTCGGCCGATATAACCCTATTTTCGTAAACTTTAAAATTCTGCCCGTTATTGCCGATTAATTCCTTTTCTTTTAAGCCTTCGACAATAAGAGAATTCAAGGCGTTCCTTTCCATATTCGTATCTACTAAAATTAAAGTATTTTTGGAAAGGTCTTTAAAATATTCTTCTTTTATGGCGTTAAATTTTGCGGTTAAAGCTTCAAGGCTATTGGTCTCGCTCTCTTTAAAGCTTATGACGTTTCCGGCGCTCTCTATTTTTTCGAAAGCTCCTTTAAAATCTTTGCCGGCTAAAGTCAAGGCAATACGTTCCTGAGTATCATTATGATAGCGGACAGGAATATCCATATTAGTATATACGCCGAGCCCAGACAATTTGGACGCTTCCGAAGCCTCTTTAAAGAAATCGCCACGCTCGATAGATTTAAACTGTTTTTCATCGCCGATATAGACAATTTTAGAAGCTCCCAGCGAATTAAGAAACTTCGCCTGTTTGTCTGAAACCATCGACGATTCATCTATGAAGAGAACCGTTTTTTCGTCGAATGTAATTTTGCCGTTTTCGACGAGATTTTGAAGCCTTGAAATAGTATAAATATTTTTTATGTTAGAATCTTTTAGGACTTCTGTGGCCTTGCCGGTATGGCTCGCTCCTATGACTGTATAGCCTTTATTTTCGAGAAATTCATTTATTAAATTTAAGGCGTTTGTTTTTCCGGTTCCTGCGTCTCCCTGAATAATGTTAAATTTATATCTACTCGACAATATATTATGACTCATCGAGACTTGAGACTCCGTCAAGGTTTTGCCGTTTTTTTCCTGCCAAGTTTCTATCTTTTTACTAATCTCTTTCTCTGTGAAATAGGTTTTTGATTCCGCATTTTGCAAAATAGTATTGTAATTCTGCTTAATATCCCGCAAAACTTCTTTAGTCGTAAAATATTTCGTAGAATAAGTATGTTTTACCTCTACCACATCTTTATTCGATTTAATTGCAGAAGCAATTACCTGGACGTCGGTTTTACCAAAATTATGCTTAATAGTTACGTTTTCAGCTTTTTCATATTTAAAGGTTCGGTAGTTTTCGGTTATGTCCTTAAGCCCTTGCCTTAGCGCCGCTTTAGTGTTTTTAAACTTTTCGAATTCGCTTTCTTTGGGCTGCGCTATATTATTTTTAGCGGTTTCCACGACGTTATTAAGTTTTTTAAGTTCTTCATTGGATAGCCTTTGTTCCACGAATTTCTTAGTTTCTTCGTATGTTGGATTATGCTCCTTGCGCTGACGCGTGGCTTTTTCGGCAAGCTGCCTTAAATCTTTTTCCGTCATTGTCGGATATTTTTTTCTTAGTTCTTCTACCTTATTATCGATTTCCGCTTGCCTGGTAGAGAACCGCTCTTTTAAATCTTTGAGTTCTTCGCCTTCAAGCTTAATATCCGTCATAGCCTTAGAGCGGTCGGAGTCTATCGTATAACCCAGCGTTTGCAATTTCTGCGCAAATTTATTCTCCTGTATTGCGCCCAAATAGGCCTTGTTGGCATAAAGGTCTTTGTATTCGAAGCTCTTTAATCTGCTTTTAATATCTTGAGTTATATTGTGAATGAAGGTATGAAAATGAAACCCGGGATCGCCGTTTCTGCTCGCGTAATGCAAAAATAAAGTATATAGCATATTACCGGTTTTCTCGATATGTCTGCCTTTTCCGTCCCGGGTCCGCGTCGCCGCATAGCGTTTTTCGGCGACCTCAAGGGTTTCAAGGACTGATTCCTTAAAGGCTTCTAATATACGGGGGTCAAAAGTAGAAAGTATGCTTGCATTTTTGGCCATAGTAAACGTATAATCAGCTCCCGCCCGGCGCAAGGGATCTCCGGCATTTTTAAATAAAGCTGTTTTTAAATCTTTTGGACTATAGCCTAAGAGCATTGCCTGGAACTGGTCTTGCGTGCAATTAGCCCCTATTTTAAGTCCAAGAACTTCGGCAAGCTTTCCGCCCCATTCGGCGTTATGCTCTTCCGTCTCGTAATAATACTTCCCTGCCTGATTGGCGTTACTCGTTATCGGTGTCGTTATCATTTTCGTTATCCTCCTCTTCTTTAGCTGCTTCGGTGGCTATTTTTTTAACTTTTTTTAGAGTGTCTTTAATATCTTTTTTCGATACTTTTTGGCTTTGCTCTTTTTTCTCTTGCATTTCTTTTTTCTTTTTCGCTTCTTCTTCGGCTAATATCTGCTCTTCGAGGGCTTTAATCTCCGCCATAAAGTCACGATCAGTCGGAAGATAGATATCTTTATTTATAATATTTTCAAGGTTCTTCGTTTCTTTTGCTTTAAAGAATTTAATGCCGTCGTCAGTAACAATTTTTCCGAAATATTGATAGTTCGGCAAAGTCATAAATTCCGATGATAAAATAGCGTGGGTCTCTCTAATTGAAGTAGAGTAGGTCGTAGTGTGTTCTTGTTTAAATGCGGTAGAAACGGCCGTATTAGCAAGCAGTTCCTTTTTTTCGATTTTGCCGAACCTGTCGGCAAGCATTGCGGCCGTTTTATCGTCGTTTGTTCTAAAAGCGTAGGTATTGTTAATATTGTCCAGTAAATTATAAATCCTGTCGCCGTAAATCCTGCCCCCTTCCTTTAGGTTTTGCAATGCTATTAAAAAAGCGATATTCTTTTTCCTGCACTGTGCAAGCGTGTTTGGTATATTTTTTAACAAGCCAACATTGGTGAATTCGTCAATAACAACATTAATTCTGCGCTCGGTTTTGAAGTTTTGGTCAAGAATCATGTTAGAAAATATCGTTAAAAATAAATTCAGAATAGGGCGCTGGGTTTCCAAAGTGTCGTTATGATAATTTACGAAAATACGTCTCTCGTCATCTTGGTTCGTGAGCCATTCGGTCAAACTGAATTCTTCCCCTGTCGTATTTATAGAAAGTAGTCCGTCAACATAATTCTTATACGTTTGGTATACGTCAGTGAAAGAAATAGAAGCGTTGCCGGTCAGTTTTTGAATCTTTTCGAAACTCTCCTTTGGTTGATAGAGCATTCGTTTTTTGACGTCTTTGTTTTGATAAATCTTATTATGCCAGCAATAATACAAAGCCGCGTTTGGTATTAATCTTGCAGCTTCGCTAAAAAATCTATTGCCATGACTGCCTTCGGGTTCTTCCGGAATAATTTGAGACGAAAATTCTTTTAAAATCATCGTCGATTTAGCTTCTTTCAGGAAATTCCAAAGAAAACATCGTTCATCTGTTATATCTAAAATTATGTCTCCTTTGCGGTAAAACTGAGCCATATACTCGCCAGTTATGTCTAACATTATCCATTTCGATAACGGCAAAACTTTCATTCTGTCTAAAATTATTTTAAGCATTAGAGTTGATTTACCGGCGCCGATCGTGCCGCTTATTATTGTCATTAGTAAGTCGTATTTAGAATCGTGCAATATATCTACGCCTTTCTCTTTATTGATATCCTGCCCGCGCATAATATTACTGTTCTTGATATTTTTAGTCTTTTTCTTTTTATATGTTAACGCTATAACCGGCGGCAAAAGAATTAAAACAAGTCCGATAATTAAGTCAATCGCTATTTGCGTTATGGTTCTGTATTTGTAGTCTGTCAGCACTCTCCAGATATTATCCCATAGAAAAAACATATGCTGATTGTTACCGTGTTTTAATGCGAATTTCATCTTCGTAAAGCATTCGTTTTTAAGCCATGCCGACTTGGACGTAAACATAAAAATTGCATAAAAAGCGATATTTATAATAAAGAATTTTAATAGCTGAATACTCAATAACGAATTAAAAATAAGCCTGATTAGTTTAGCCGTATTCGTTAAATTCACTTCGTAAAATCTCTTTATCGTCGAAGTGAGCATTATCGAGTAATAAGTTGCGGGAATCGAAAAAACAAAGCCGCCGATTAAATAATTTAAAATCGAAAAATTATGAAAATTATAAAAATCTCCGGACCCGATTAAGAATAAAACGCCGACTGCGACGAGTAAAAAAGTTAATATAATATCGGTTAGTCCGGTCATCATTATGTCGGCCGAATAGTCCCAAATATGACCCGTCGTAATTACGTCGGCCGGCAAAGGAACTCCGTTTTTTTCAGCTGCGTATCTCATTTGAGCCGCCGAAACCATATCTATTAATCCGCGCTTTTTTTCTTTTTTTTGACCGCCTCCGGACGGCTTTGACGAATAAGAATTCTTATACATATCCTGATTAAAAACTCCCATGTCCATAATCTTTTCTCCTCTTAAAACTTGCATAAATATTTAAAATAAATTGTAAAAATCAAAATAAAATAAAGAACCCAAAACATTAAAATATTGTCTTTCCAAACAGAAAATCCCGCGCCCAAGATTAAAAAAATAGCAGTAAATTTTCTCTGCCAAATGAATAAAAATTTAAATAAAAAAATTATCGACGGTATCAATTTACTCTCCCATTTCTTGGAATTTTTTAACGAATTGTTCGACCATTTTTTTCTCGTCGAAGTCTCCAATTTTTTCCAAAATTAATCCTGTTTTGTAATTTAAATCTTTAAAGTTTTGTTTCATTTCTTCGACGGTTTCGTTAATTTTTTCGATTAGAAAATCGTCTTTTTTTGAATCG
>JAJYWW010000096.1 GCA_021791295.1 bacterium
TCGGCGGCTTCTTTTACCGGATATACTTCAAAACCGGCATTTTTAGCTTTTGAAAAAGAGTTGCCTTCAGGTCTCAAACCTACAATTACTTTCACGCCGGAATCTTTTAAATTTAAGGCGTGAGCGTGCCCCTGAGAACCGTAACCTATTATAGCTACTGTTTTTGACTGAATTAATTTTAAATCGGCATCTTTTTCGTAATAAATATTCATTAAATCCTCCTTTATTTAGAGAGACGGCGGCATTTCGCCCTCAATCAAATTTTTATTATTTAATTTATTAATTTATATATAATATTTATTATATTATTTTTTTAGCGCTGGCTAAAGCTATTATACCGGTTTTAACTATGTCTTTGATTCCGAGCGGCCTTAAAATGTCTATTAGGGAATCTATTTTCTTTTCAGATCCGGTGACTTCAAGGGTGTAATGATTTCTTGAAACGTCTATAATCCTGCCGTTAAATATTTCTTTTATCCTGAAAATATCGCCTTTCGTCGTTTCATCCGCGTTAACTTTAACCAGAACGGTCTGCCTTAACACTGAGTCGTCATCAGTAAATTCCTGAACCTTAATTACGTTAATAAGCCTGTTAAGCTGTTTAACTATCTGTTCCAAAATTTGTGCATCTCCTGACGTGGCTATTATCATTTTGGACTCGTTTTTTTCTAAAGTTTTTGCTACGCATATACTGTCGATATTAAACCCTCTTGCCGAAAAAAGTCCGGCTACCCTGGTAAGCACGCCGGATTCGTTTTCCACGGTAATAGAAAGAATATGTGTTTTTTCCATAATCGTAATTATTATATTAAATTATTTAATAAAATGTTACTGAATTTTAATCTTAAATTTAAACCAAGAGCATACCGGTAATAGGCGAACCGGGCGCTACCATCGGATATACGCTTTCTTCTCTGTCGACTATAAAATCCATTATTACCGGTTTTTTTATAGAAAGCGCCTTTTCGATTACGGGAACTACGTCGTCAGGGTCTTTAGCTCTTAAACCCACGGCTCCGTATGCTTCGGCAAGTTTGACGAAATCGGGATTAACGTTCATTTCCGAAAAAGAGTATCTTTTATGATAGAACAATTCCTGCCACTGCCTTATCATGCCGAGAAAATTATTATTTATTATAGCTATTTTGACCGGAAGGTTATACTGAACCGCCGTCGCAAGTTCCTGAATATTCATCTGAATGCTTCCGTCGCCGGCAATATCGAAAACAATCTTGTCCGGATGCGCCATCTGTGCGCCGATAGCGGCAGGAAATCCGAAACCCATAGTTCCGAGGCCTCCGGATGTTAGTAAAGTCCTAGGGTTTTTAAATTTATAGAACTGCGCCGTCCACATCTGACTCTGTCCGACTTCGGTAGCTATTATTGCTTCTCCTCCGGTTAATTCATATATTTTCTCTATGACATATTGAGGCTTAATTACGTCGTTCATTTTATAAGTAAGCGGATGCTCGTACTTCCATGCGTTTATTTCTTCGAGCCAGCCTAACCTCTCGTATTTCGCTTCGGATATTTCTTCGTTTCTGCCGTTCAAAACTTCGAGAAGACTGCTTAAAACCGATTTAACGTCGCCCACCACCGGTATTTCTATTTTTACGTTTTTTCCTATCGAAGAAGGATCTATGTCTATATGGGCAAATTTAGCATTTCTGCCGAATTCTTCGACTTTTCCCGTAACACGGTCGTCGAACCTCGCCCCGATAGCAACTATAAAATCGGCATTAGATATCGCCATATTTGAGGCATAAGTGCCGTGCATACCGAGCATACCGAAAAAAAGAGGGTGGCAGGACGGAAACCCGCCGAGACCCATTAAAGTCGAAGTTATTGGAAGGTCGAGCAATTCTGCCAGTTCAAAAAGTTCTGCGGAAGCATTAGAGCTTATTACCCCGCCTCCTATATACAACAAAGGTTTTTTTGCTTTTAAAATTTCCGAAGCAAGTTTTGCTATCTGTATATGATGTCCGAAATATGTAGGATTATACCCGTGCAGCTGAACGGTTTCCGGATAATCAAACTCACATACGCTAGAAGTAATATCTTTAGGTATGTCTATTAAGACGGGGCCCGGCCTTCCGGTGGAAGCTATATAAAAAGCCTCCTTAATAGTTCTTGCAAGGTCTTTTATGTCCTTAACCAAATAATTATGCTTGGTACAAGGTCTGGTAATGCCGACGGTATCGGCTTCCTGAAAAGCGTCGTTGCCTATAAGATTGGTAGGCACCTGTCCGGTAATAATCACCATAGGCACGGAATCCATATTTGCGGTGGCAATACCGGTTATAGTATTCGTAGCGCCGGGACCGGACGTCACCAAAACTACTCCTACTTTGCCGGATGCCCTGGCATAACCGTCCGCCGCATGAGCTGCTCCTTGTTCATGTCTTACCAGCACATGTTTAATTTTATCTTTGTAATTTAATAGCTCGTCGTAAATATTTAAAACGGCGCCGCCGGGATAACCAAATATAGTATCTACGCCTTCGTTTATAAGGCTTTCAATAATTATCTTTGAACCGGTCATTAAATTTTTCTTTGTATTATTATTTCTGTTATGATTCATAACTATTTCCTTATATTTCTGTTTACTATTGCGCCTTCGTCAGCCGAAGATACTATTTCGGCGTATCTCGACAGATAACCGTAGTCTATTTTTTTCGGTTTTTTCGTAAATTGTTTTTTTCTTTCGTTTAATTCGGTTTCAGAAACATCTAAACTTAATTTTCTATTGGGAATATCTATTTCTATTTTATCTCCGTTTTTTACCAAGGCGATAGGGCCTCCCTCCTGAGCTTCCGGAGATATATGTCCGACGCACGGACCTCTCGTTCCGCCGGAAAATCTGCCGTCGGTAATAAGAGCTACTTTTTCGCCGAGCCCCATTCCGACTATTTGAGAAGTAGGTGCAAGCATTTCACGCATTCCGGGCCCTCCTTTCGGACCTTCGAATCTTATAACTATGATGTCTCCTTCTTTGACTTTTCCTTTAGAAATATTTTCCATAGCGGATTCTTCGCTGTCAAAAACGGCCGCCGTTCCTTTAAACTTCATCATTGAAGAGCTTACGCCGCTGGATTTAATAATAGCTCCGTTAGGCGCCAAATTTCCGAATAAAACGGCTATACCTCCTTCTTTACGGTAAGGATTGTCGGCTTTTCTTATTACTTCGTTGTTTACGTAATTTACGTTAGATATTATTTCGCCTATAGATTTGCCGCTTACGTTCATAGATTTAGTATTTATAAAATCTTTAAGTTCATACAAAAGGGACGGAATTCCTCCGGCAAAATCAAGGTCTTCGAGAAAATATTCTCCGGCAGGCCTTAAACTCGTTAGCTGGGGCGTATTTTTAGAAATTTCGTCGAAAAGTTTTAAATCAAGTTTAATTCCTGATTCATTTGCAATGGCAAGAAGATGAAGCACCGAATTTGAAGAACCGCCCAGCGCCATATCTACTGCTATCGCATTTTTAAAAGAATCTATAGTTGCTATATCTCTAGGCAGAACTTGACTTTTAACCATATCGACCACTCTTGCTCCGCTCTCAAAAGCTATTCTTTTTTTAATAGCGGAACCCGCAAGCGCCGTACCTGCGCCTGGCAAGGACATTCCAAGAACCTCGGTCATGCAGGCCATAGTGTTTGCCGTATAAAGACCCTGACATGAACCCTGCCCGGGGCAAGCGCACATTTCAAGGTCGTTAAGCTCTTTTTCCGTAATATCGTTTATCCTGAATTTTGCTACAGCCTCAAAAGTATCGCGGACAAAAGAAAGTCTGTTTCCGTGATAGTGTCCTGAAAGCATAGGTCCGGCGGTTACGACGATAGCCGGAATATTAAGGCGTAAAGATGCCATAAGCATGCCGGGGGTTATTTTATCGCAATTAGTCAGCAGTATAAGCCCGTCAAGACTGTGTGCTTCCGCTACAGTTTCTATCATATCTGCTATAAGTTCCCTTGAAGGAAGAGAATAATGCATACCCCTGTGACCCATGGCTACGCCGTCGCAAATACCCGGAATTCCGAATACGAAAGGATGTCCTCCGTTGCTGTAAACGCCGTTTTCGGCCGCCCTTTCAAGGTCTCTTATTCCTATATGTCCGGGAATTAAATCGGTAAAACTTGATGCTATTCCTATAAAAGGTTTTTTCATATCGCCTTTAGCCATTCCGGTTGCATACAGCAAAGACCTATGGGGAGTTCTGTCTATGCCTTCCTTAATATTGTCGCTTCTCATAATATATATATCCTTAAGAATTATTTTATTTTTATTTTATCCTATTTCCGCAATCTTTTCTTTAATAATTTTTTTCATAACATCGTTGCCGTTTAATTTTTTTAACTTTAACTCTTTTATGATTTTTTGTTCTTCAGGGGTTAAAAAAGGCTTGGTGCTGAATTTATCCAAAGCCTTTCCAATTTCTATATGTTCTTTATAAATCTTCTTGAAATTCTCGTCTTTTTCGGCTAAAATTTCAGCCGTTTTTCTTTCCGTTTCATCCAAAAATTGCATAATAATTATACCTCCTGCGGATTTATTTATATTTATAAAATTATAAAACCTTTAAAAAGGGCCGTTGCCGTAAACATAATAAGGCGAAAGTTCTTCGGAATATTTTTCGTTAAAAACCTTAACTCCGTTTATTTTATAACTTTCTATAGCATATTTAGCGGCAAAATAAGCCGTATCTTTAAGATCTAAAAATAATAAGCCTGAAACGGTATCTTTTAATTCATCTTTAATAAAATGACAATCGTTTTTATCGTTAAAACCATAAGCCAAAAGCGGTTTGTCTTTCATATCGTTTAAAAAAAGGCGTATTTCTTCTAAATTTAAAAGATCTGTTTTAATTTGCCCTTCAAAATATTTAGCTTCAGAAGAAAATTCCGAAACATAGTAGCGGTCTTTAGATGCATAGCAAACCGCAACAATATTTTTTAATCCCAAGTTTTCTTTAGCCGCTCTGTATGCGCAAACAGATAAACTCCCAAGCCCTACTACCGCTGTTTTTAGGACATAAGAGAGCGTTTTTGCTATCGTTAAAGAAACCCTGATACCGGTATAGGAGCCGGGTCCCAGAATAACGGCTATTCCTTGAAAGTCCGTTAATTTTATACCGGCCTTGGATATTATTTCGTCTAACTGCTTAAAAATAAGAACGGAATGTTTTTCATGAAAATCCGATATCGATTCCGAAAGAATATTAAAATTTTCATCGGCCGCCAACAGGCTGGAATAACCGTTGGAGCTGTCCATAGATAAAAACATATAAAAAATTTAAGTTTTTATAGAGCGTAATATATCGTTGTAAGAAACGAACAGAAGCAGCAATATTAAGAGCGCAAAACCGATTTTAGCCGCGTTTTCCTGAAATTTAACGCTTAACGGACTCCTCTTTACCATTTCTATAATCGAAAATAACAGGTGTCCTCCGTCCAACGCCGGAATAGGAAAGAGGTTTACAAGACCTATATTAACGCTGATGAATGCTACGAAATAAAAAAAATCGGAAACCCCCAAACCGGCTGCTCGTCCGGAAAGCTGAGCTATCATTATAGGTCCGCCCAGATCGCTTGCGGGAAGTTTTCCCGTTATCAGATAAAAAAGACTGACCATAGTAATATAAATAATAAACCATATCTCTTTTAATGCAGAATAAAAAGAATAGAAAAAACCGTCGTATCTATAAAAAACGGCATTTTTTGAATTTGAAGGCATTATTCCTATGATATATCTATTTGTTTTTTGCTTATATATATTAAAGCCGGATATTAATTGAGGTTCAACCGATACAAAAGAATGGATAATTTTATTTCCTATTTTTTCTTCCACTCCAAGTTTTAAAGTTTTTTTCCCGTATTTTTCTATATTTGCGGCTAATCCCGCCCAAGAATGGACCTTTATACCGTTAACGCTTGTAATAATTTCTCCTTTTTTAAGACCGGCTTTTACGGCAGGCTTGCCTTTCATAAGTCCGCCTATAACAGGTTTCAAAACTGGCCTTCCGGACATAAAAATGATTGTAAATATAAGGGCCGCCAAAAGAAAATTAAAAAACGGCCCGCAAAATATTATAAGGAACTTTTTATACGGCGGCAGACTGCTGTATGAACGATTTTTGTCTTCCGGAGACAATTCTTCCGACGGGTCTTCTCCTGTAAGCTTAACGTAGCCGCCGAGCGGAAGCGCAGAAACAAGGTATTCCGTTTCCCCTATCTGCCTGCCGAAAATTTTAGGCCCAAAACCCAATGAAAACTTCTCGACTTTTACGCCCAGTTTTTTCGCTACTATAAAGTGCCCAAACTCGTGGATAAGAACTATAATGCTTATTACTATTAAAAATGCTAATATATCGTACGTTATACTCTCAAACATGCTTTATTTTTTATAATTCGGTTTATTTAAAATTATTTAATTTTATTATATTTTTTTTTCATGAAAAATGCAATTTTTTAATTTTTTTACTTCCTTAAAGTTATTCCAAAACGGTTATTCATTTCATTAATTAATCCGTCTCTTAATTCATTGACCTCCTCCATAGTAAGCGTTCTGTCGTCGGCAATGGCGTCGTATCTGATAAGAAAAGATATTTTACCTTCCTCTATCTGCTTGCCGGTATAAACATCTTCAAGCCTTACGTTTTTAATTAACGCCGAATATCCTTTAATTAATTTTTCTACAGAAGCATACTCGATGCTTTTATCGCATACTATAGAAATGTCCTGTTCAATCTCCGGATACCTGTTCGGCGGCGTGAAAGTTTTTTTATTCGAGATATATTCTTTAATGCAGTCCAAATCAAACTCGAACGCAAAAACCTTGCTTTCTATTTTAAATTCGTCTAATATTTCTTTCTTAATTTCGCCGAAAATTCCGACTTTAGCTTTGCCTGCGGTAATTTCCAACGAAGCATTTTCGTTATAAAAACTTGCCGCCGATGTTTTATCGAACGAAAATTTTTTTATTCCGGATTCTTTAAGTAAAAATTCGACGATGCCTTTTCCGGTATAAAATTCCGGATCTCGGCTTGAACTCTTAATACCCGTGCAGACGCATCCGCATAAAACGTTTTTTTCGTTAACCGGCATACCGTCGGTCTTTTCTCCTATATAAGCTTTTCCTATTTCAAAAATCTTAATATTTTTATATCTTCTGGAATTTTGCTGAACCGACCTTAGTATATCGGGTATAAGATTTATCCTGAAAAAAGCATAATCCGCGGAAACAGAATTTTTAAGCTCTAAAACAGAATTTCTGTCTATGGAAGAATTCGCAACCGATATATTTATTTCTTTTTCGCCGGTAAGAGACGGCGAAATTATCTCGGTAAATCCGGCATATCTTAATAAATTTCTGTACAGCCTGTATGTTTCGAAATTTGCGTTTTTTAACGGAGGAGCAAGTAAGCCCAAAGGCATAGACGACTTTATATTATCGTAACCGTATATTCTTAAGATATCTTCGTAAATATTTACGGTTTCGCCGATATCCATCCTGAAATAAGGCGGGGAAACCTTAAGGGCATTATTTTCTTCGACAGAAGGTTCAATATGATACCCTAAGTTGGATAAAACGGTTTGAGCTTTTTTATTTACCGCAGAATCGCCCGAAAATTCCGACAGAGCGCTCAGGTCTATTTCGTAAGTTTTAGAAGTTTTATCTTTTTTTATATCGTAAGCATAACATCTGATTTCGACATCGCTCTCATATTTACGGATAAGTTGGAGAAAACGTTTTATGGCATATATACTTAAAGCGGGGCTTATTCCTTTTTCGAAACGCGTCGAAGCATCCGTCCTTAAAGAAAGTGTCCTTGAGGTCTTTCTTATTTTAGACATATGGAAATTAGCCGATTCTACGATAATATCGGCGGTACCTTCATCTATTTCGCTGTTTGCGGAACCCATTATTCCGGCTATAGCGATAATTTTATTTTTATCGGCTATAACTATATCTTCATCCGATAATTTTCTTTCTTTTCCGTCCAAAGTAACGGCGGTCTCGCCTTTTAACGCAAACCGGACGTTAATTGCGTTTCCGTCAAGTTTTGAAGCGTCGAATGCATGCAGCGGCTGTGAAGTTTCCATCATTACGATATTGGTTAAATCGACGATATTATTAATAGGTCTTATGCCGCTTTTCATGAGCTTATTTTTTATATGCAAATCGGATTCTTTTATTTTTAAACCCGATATTTTTACCGCTATATAAGACGGCGCTATTTCTCCGTCGGCTATATTAACGCTTAATTCGTTTATATCGGAAGCATATTTTTCGCCGGCGCTTATATTAACGCCTTCGTATATTTCAGGCAAAACTATCTTTTTATCTAATATTGCCGCTAACTCATACGCAAATCCCATAATTCCAAAAAGATCCGGTCTGTTCGGCTCAAGATCGAACTCTAAAACCGTATCGTCAAGTTCAAAAATATCGTATGCAGACATACCTGTTTCTAAAAGCGGAAATTCTGCTATCGAATCTATATTTAACTGAAGTCCCAAATCTTTTTCCGAACAGAAGGCGGCTTCGGAAACTACGCCGAATATAGCCTTGTCCCTAATTTTTAATCCGTGGTCGAATACCGTCCCTTTTGTAGCTATCAGGGGTTTATCTCCCGCTTTTACTTTAAGCCCATCTTTAGTAAACACTATTCTTTTAACTCCTATGGCTTCTCCGGCGTAAACTTCGGCTATGCCGAACTTATCGTTGGAAGGATGCGGCGCAATGCTTTTTATTTCGCCAAGCACGATATTTTGAAACGACTTTTTTTGCGAATAATAAGGAAATATTTTTTCTACTTCCATAGTTCTGCCGTTTAAAAGAGAGGCTACTTTTTCGGGCTCCGTTTTAAAATAAACAAATTCTTTAAGC
>JAJYWW010000008.1 GCA_021791295.1 bacterium
AACGAATTCGACCTTGACTTTACGCATCATTTTACAAAAACTTTAGCATGGCAGGCGTGGGGCGGATATGTGTGGACCGGAAGCGGCGTAGATTCATACAGTGCTACTTCAACTGGCGGAGTACCATCCACAGCCACTCATAAAGATATTACGGCTCTTGGAACCGCCGTTATATTTAATTTCTAATAATTGCAAAGCAAAAGTCGATAGTTCAGGTTTAATAAGTGACTATAAAACCCCCTGAAGCAAATAAGCTTCAGGGGGTTTTTATTTTTGTATAGCGGATTATTATAATTATAGGAGTAGCTTTTAGTACAGCTTAAAAGGCGGCGGCATTCTGTGTGGGAATTCACGACTGAATGCCGCCTTTATAAAGAGCTATTAAAACTTTGTAATTACTGTTTCCTGAAGGCTCCGGCAACAATGGACCAACACACGGTAACGGCAAGATTTAAAATAAGCGCAATGAGCGCTACATACAGTAATCCGTACGGTGTTTTCATAAAGGTAGTAACTATCGCATGTCCCGCGTTGGCCCGAAGCACGAAATATATGCCAGAAAATGTTCCTACAAACCAGCCTGCAATCAAAGCGTTTTTGTCTAACCATTTCGTGTATAAACCTATAAATATCGGTGGAAGGGTCTGCACTATAAGTATCCCTCCAAGTAGTTGAAGCTGTATCGAATATGTTTCGGGAACTAAAAAAACAAAACCTAATGCTAGAAACTTAAAAATTACCGACGACCATTTTGCTATTTTAGTTTCCGATTCGCTGCTAAGGCTAGGTACAAATTCTTTTATAACATTTCTAGTCAAAAGGTTAGCCTGGGATATAGCCATAATTGCCGCCGGCACTAATCCTCCGATGAAAATCCCCAGAAAAGCGAAACCTGTAAACCACGAAGGCATCGTAGATTGAATTAAAGCAGGAACAACGAGGGTTCCATTACTCCCTACCGTTTTTAGCGCTTCCGGAACGGCATATACAAGTACTCCGAATAATGCAAGGAAAGCAAGCCCGAGACCGTATATAGGCAAAAGCGCAGTACTCAATCTGACGCTTTTGGCGCTTTTGGCGCTCAGCACGCCGTTAATAGCATGAGGATAAAGATACAGGGCAAACGCGCTCAATATAAACAGGCTTATATATGCATTGACGAGCACCGGCGGCAGAGTCGCGTAATCCACCGGAGGCTTTTTCCCCGCCCCCATATGTCCCGCGACCGCAAAGGCATGAGAAAAACCGCCGTAAGCGAGAGGAACAAAAATTATAATAACTATAACCGTTATTAAAATTATTACGTCTTTCATAACGGCGGTTAGAACGGCCCCCCTGATTCCGCTCCAGTAGGTAAATACGGCAAGTATTACAAATGAAATTATCAGGGCGGTTTCACTGATAGTCTTAACGTCCCCGAACGGCAGAAGCATAACCTGAAGTACGGCTCTCATACCGACTATCTGTAGAGCTATATAAGGCAGTTCTGCCACAATTCCCGTAAGGGCAATCAATACGGCAAGCGTTTTACTGTTAAATTTGTCTCTTACGAAATCGACCGCGGTTATGTAGCCTTTCTCTTTAGAAACTTTCCATAGGCTCGGCATTACCACCATGGCCATTCCGAATGTAGCCATAACATAAGGAACCGCAAAAAAGAAAATGCTTCCTTTAGCGAATACGCCAGACGGTACAGCTATAAAAGTATAAGCCGTGTATATGTCTGCCCCTACTAAAAACCACATAAGGAAAGTGCCGATCTTATTGCCGGACAATGCCCATTCATGGAGAATATTCATATCCCCCTTTCTCCAGTTTGCGGCTTTAAAACCGATTATAACAAAAACCAGAAATAAAGCGGCAAAAACAAACAGTGTAATCATAGTATTTAGACTAATCATAGGTCGTCGCCTCCTTTTTCTTTAGAAATTAACCTTGAGGCAGCTGAGTATAATACTGTGGCTATAACGAGCCATAAGGTTTGAAACCAGTAGAAAAACGGCATTCCAAGAAACGTCGGCTCTACCCGGTTATACAAAGGAACTGCGGCTAGAACTACTATGGGAATAATAATCAGTATTCCCGCCAATAGATAACCCTTTTTCATAAAATCCTCCCTGTGTTTAATTAAAAATTATAATTTATAATTTTATATATATATTAAATATATTTAATTATCAAGCCAAAAAAACGCCTGAAATATTTAATTCCGATTCCGCACCGTATTTCCGTTACATAATATAGATTTAAAACAACCGTTATGATAAAATTTTATAAATGAAGATTATTGCCCATGCTATAAAAAATTTAAGCATTAAATGGAAAATATTAATAGGGGCTTTTGCAGTTTTTTTCTTTACAATTTTTATCAGCGATGGAGTATTTCTTTATACCATTTATAAAACGCTCTCGTATCGCAACTACGTAAACGACGAAAGGCTGGCTGACAGTTTAATTCCGGAGATAGCTTATTCGCTGTATTATAATAAAGCCTCCAATGCGGGATATATAAAAAAAAATCTTCAATACGATATAAAAAACTACAAAATCATAAAAGGAATAGGATTATATAACTATAAAGGAAAATTAACGGAAAAATGCGGCGTATTGTACGGCGATTATAAAACAATAATAACAAATAAGAAAAACAATAAAGATAACGGCTATAATTCAGAGTTAATAAATATTATTAAGAATATGGAAGTTCAATTTACCCTTATGGGAACTAACTTTTACGGATATAAAGGATATAAAAAGTCTTCCATGCAATATCCGATGCTCATTAAAAAAATTAAATACGGCGGCAAGCAATTAGGATTTGTATCTATAGAGTTTAATTTAAAAAAAGAAATTAAATCTACCGATAACCGTGTTTTTTGGGTCGGAGTAAGATTTATGTCGATTGCTTTGTTTTTTGTAGCCGCCGGATTGATAATTTTTTATTATATATCGTCTATAATAACCAATCCGCTAAGCGATATAAAAGAAAATATAAAAAAAATAAAAGAAGGCGATTACGATATAAATTTCGATAAGCGCTTTAACGACGAAATAGGCGACGTCATGGACGCTCTCGGCTCTATGGCGCTTTCGATAAAAGAGTATATTGCTGAGGTCGAATCGATGAATAAGGAAAAGAACGAGCTTTACTGCATGGCTGTAATGGGAGAGCTGTCGGCGAATATTGCGCACGAAGTTAAAAACGCAATATACGTTATTTCTTCGGCAAACGAATATATATCTCAGGAAACAAAGAATAAAATAGTACTTGAGTTTACGGGTATAATAAACAAAGAAGTTAAACGGTTAAATAAAATGTCAGTCGAGTTTTTAAGCTTTGCGAAACAGAGAAATCCTGTTTTTGCCGCCGTAGATATAAATAAGCTTCTTGAAGATTCTATAAGAATACTTAAATTTGAAGCTGAAAATTCTAAAATAAAATTGATTCAAAAGAATATTGATTATAATCTTCCGCCGGTTCGTGCGGATGCGGAAATGCTTAAACAAGTTATTTTAAATTTAATTATTAACGCAATAGATAAAAAATATAGATCCGATAATAAGTTAATAGAAATAAGGGTGTTTTCAAAGAGGGGTTTCGTCAATATAGAAATTGCCGATAATGGAGAACCTATAACGGCGGAAAATATCTGGAAAATATTTAATCCGTTTTTTACGACTAAAAATGCCGGTTCCGGTCTCGGTCTTCCTATATCTTTGCGTATAGTTAAACTTCACGGCGGAAACATAAAAGTTTTTAGCGAAGAGGGTAAAACCGTTTTTACTATTATTATACCAGCCGGCAATGCAGGGAAGATAATAAATAATTAACCGAAAAGCAAAAATAAAGAGCGGGCATATGAACGCGACCGATAAAAATAAAAAATTACTTTTAATAGACGACGAGAAGAATCTTCTCAGGGTCGTGAGCCTTAATCTTGCAAAATACGGGTTCTCGGTAGATACGGCTCTTAGCGCCGAAGAGGCGCTAAGGCTATTTAATAATAACAGTTATGATGCTATAATTTGCGACCTTCGTCTTGGCGGTATGAGCGGCATAGAATTATTGACTAAAGTAAGAGATGCAGACAAAGAAAGAAATAAAAATACGGTATTTATCGTGATAACGGCATTCGGAACGATTAAGCAGGCTGTTGAAGCAATAAAGCTCGGAGCTGACGATTTTATATCGAAGCCCGTGGATATAAGCAGCCTGGTAGAAAATATAGATTTAGCCCTGCGGAGAAGGAATTATGCAAAAATAAACGATTTTGAACTTCAGAAAGATTTTGACTTAAATGAAAATATTTTTGAAGATTTTATTTTTAAAAGCTCTGCAATGAATGAAATTTTAAACGAGGTCAAGCTGACGTCAAAATCAGCCTCTAATGTTCTTATAACGGGAGAAACGGGAACAGGCAAGGAGGTGCTGGCAAAAGTTATCCATATTATTTCGGAAAGAAACGGAGAATTTGTTCCGATAAATTTGAGCGCAATTCCGGAAGGACTTATGGAAAGCGAACTTTTTGGATTTGAAAAGGGAGCATTTACCGGCGCCGTTGCAAGCAGGCAAGGAAAATTTGAAACGGCGAACGGCGGGACTCTTTTTTTGGATGAAATTGCTGATATGCCCATATCTATGCAGGTGAAACTCCTAAGAGTAATTCAGGATAAGGAGTTTTCAAGAATAGGTTCTAACGAAAAAATAAAACTTAACGCAAAAATAATATCCGCTACAAATATACCGTTAGAGAATGCCGTTATTGAAAGGAAGTTTAGGGAGGATCTTTTTTACAGAATTAATGTTCTGCATTTTAAAATTCCGCCTTTAAGGGAAAGAAAAGAAGATATTATCCCTCTTGCAAATTTTTTTGTTAAAAAATATTGCGTTATCAATAAAAAAAATATAAGCAATATAACCGATTCTGCTATAAATCTCTTGAAAAATTATACGTTTCCCGGAAACATAAGGGAGTTGGAAAACATAATCGAAAGAGCCGTAGTGGTTTCCACTTCGGATTCTATAATGCCGGTTCATCTGCCGAAAACATTAGCTGAGGATAGCGGCGACGGTGATGCCGAAAAATTTAGATATGCCGATGCTGCTTCCGAAAACTATGATAATAAAATAAATATAAATCTTGACGGGCTTGAAATGGAGCTAATAAAGAATACTCTTGAAAAAAACAATTATAATCAAACCAAAACAGCTGCATCGCTAGGTATTACCAGAAAAAGGCTTATCACAAAAATAAAAAAATATAATCTTTTTTCCGATAAATAAAATAAATTTAACCCATTTATATTTTAAACATATTTAACTCCGATTTTTTTCTCCCATTTCTTTTTTTGTCCATTTCAGAACATTTAATATTAATATAGTTGTCCAAAAATGGACAACTATAAAATTGCTATTCAAAGAAATAGAGGTTTCAAGCTATTTTTAAATATGGCATTATTTTTGCATGTATAAGTTAGATTTGGTTTATTAAAATTACAAATATAAATATAAAAGGTGAATCAAATGGGATTAGATTTAAACATTACGTTAGCCGTTGCTTTTTTCGGCGGCATACTTGCGTTTTTTTCTCCTTGCGTTATTCCTCTCATACCAGGCTATATATCTTTTATTAGCGGAGTCGGCATGGAAGGGTTAATTTCCGAAAAAAAAGACTATAAAATAATCCTTAAAGTTTTTATAGCGTCTATTTCTTTTGTTATCGGTTTTTCCATTATATTTGTTGCATTAGGAATGGGATCCGAAACAATTTTCGGCAATCTTCTGAAATCGCATCTCGGCTTAGTAAGAATTATAGGCGGCATAGTAATAATTATTTTCGGATTATACTGCATGGGAGTTTTTAAAATAGGCTTTTTAAACAGGGAACTAAATTTTCTTCCGTGGAAGAAAAAAGGAGGAATTATATTCGGCTCTCTTTTTCTCGGAATTGCATTTGCGGTAGGCTGGACTCCCTGTATAGGACCGATTCTTGCGTCCATTCTTCTTTATACATCTATGGGCGCTTCCCTTGCAAAATCGGCCGAACTTTTGTCGGTATTCAGCATTGGGCTTGGAATACCGTTTATCCTAACGGGGCTTTTTATTACATATTTTATTGCCTTTTTTAAAAAAATAAAATCTCATCTTAATTTATTTTCCATAATTTCCGGGATTTTTTTGATATTAATGGGGATGCTAACGCTTACCGGAAATTTTGAGGCTATTTCGCAATATATTATAGGTAAATTTTAAAATTATTATAATGAAGTTCAAGATAGGGCATAAGCCGCTAATCTACATCAGAATTTACATATAAAGGAAACATCTAAACATTTTCTATTGCGGAATTAACCTAAGGAAATATAGTTGACAGCCATATAAAATAAAAGTATTATAATTATATAATATTATAAAATACAATAATATCAATATATAATAATATGTTAATATTAAAATATATAAATGTTGTAGCGGCAATATTATTTTTATCCGTATCGTTATCATTGATTTCGTCGTCGGGAAGAGCTTACGCCGGCGGTCAAAGCAATGCAAATTCGATAAATTGGGAAAACCTTACCGTGGCAATAAAAAATAACAAGTTGCATAAAAAAGTTTTTTTACTGCACTTTTATTTCCCTACCTGCGGATATTGTATCAGGATGGACAAACATGTATTTAGCCGCAAAAGCGTAATAAATTTTGTCAATAAAAATTTTCATCCCGTACTGATAAATATTTACGGCAATAAAAAGATTTTATATTTTAACGGCGCTTATTTAACGGAAAAGCAGTTGGCTGCAAAATTTAACATTACCGGAGTTCCGGCGGAGATTTTTTTTACCCCCCATTATCGTAAAATATTTCTGCTCCCGGGTTACTGGAAAAAAAGCGACTTTATGATGGTATCGAGTTGGGTTGCTTCAGGTAAATATAAAATAGAAAGTTTGAGAAAATTTTCGCAAAATTATAATAGTAGATGATGCTATCGAATTACTTTAATATTGTTAACTTTAATTATTTTTTAAGGAGGTTTTAAAAATGGGTGACCATGTTTCAAGAAGGGATTTTATGAAAAAAACGGCCGCCGCCGCCGCTTTAATTATTGCAGGTCCGGCCGCCGGAGTTTTAAATGCAGAGAATGTTTTTGCGGCGGTTAAAAAGAAAAATTCTATTGCCCCTATCATTAAGTCTGATGTAAAAGAAATAGGAGGCAAAAATGTTATCTGGCTCGCAGAAGATTCTCCTGAGTACAAAAAAATGTTGCTGCCGAAGATTAATTTGCCGCTTATTGCCCAGAACGGAGGACTTGTTCCTTTAACTATCGAATCTAAGTATCCTATGAAAAAAGGAAATTATATTAAGGCATTTCATGTTTTTGATTTTAACAATCCTATATCAAAAGTAGCTACGTTTAATTTGACCCCGGAAAACGGAAAGGCTTACATATCTACTAGAATTAAAATTCAGCAGGATTCTTACGTTCAGGTCGTTACTGAATTTTCGGACGGAAAAATGTTTGGCGGAAAAAAATATATAAAAGTTACGGTAGGCGGTTGCTGATATTAGAATTTTTTAGAATGGATAAACGATAAATCATAACGAAATAATTAATAGGAGCGTATGAAATGAAAATAGGAAGCATTATGGTAAGAGTACCGAGAAAGGTAAAGAAAGGTGAAATATTTAAAATAATGTCAATAGCAAAACACCCTATGGATACCGGTCTTGTTAAAAATCCAAAAACAGGAAAGATAATACCTATGTGGATTATTGATAAAGTAGATATTTATTACGATAAAAAATTGGTAACCAGTTGCGATTACGGAATTGCCGTTTCAGCAAACCCCTTTTTGGCATTTTATTTAAAAGCCGATAAAAAAGCGCCTTTAGAATTTGTTATGTACGATACCCACCGTAATATTTACAAAAAAAAGGTAATGATAAATGTTGTTTGAATAAAATTAATTTTTCGAATATTTTCCGATATTAACATTTAATAGACACAGTGTTATGGAGGGGGTTTAGTTGATGATTAATAAAAAAAAGAATATAGGACTTCAGGCATTTTTAATTATCATTTTAATCGCTGTATTTAGCGGAGCGGTTTTTTTTGCCGGTAGTTCTTATGCGATAAAAATTCCCAAGGGACCCTTTTATATCCTGAAAGTTAAAAAAAGCTTCAAAAGCGCTCTTTTTGACCTCAAGCAAGGAATAGAAGACGCTAATTTCAGCATACTTGCCGTCGCTCCTATATCAACGGGCATAAAGAGTATAGGCCATAAAATACCTCATCTTAAGGTAATTGATTTCTGCAACCTTCAGGACGGCTACGACCTTTTAAAAAACGATTTGAACTACTCCGCATTTATGCCTTGCAGGATAGCTATATATAAAGACGGAAAATATACCGTTATGATATCTTTTCTTCCTACCTATTTTTCAAAATTTTACAAAAACACTCCGGAGCAGAAAAAAACCGTTATAAAAGTTACGAAACAGATAATCGGGATAATGGATTCCGTAAAGACAGGGTTTTAATATTAATAAAAACTTACATAATTTATAATTTATTTGCAAAAAAGGGAGGATTACAAATTAAATGGATTTAAAAACCGTTTCCAGAAGAAGTTTCATAAAGACCGCAGCTCTCCTTGCCGGAGCAGCTGCGGTCAATCCCGTTAATCTTCTAAAATTTAAACCCGTGGGTAATTTAACTATTATATGGAATTCCGATTCTCATGCGC
>JAJYWW010000020.1 GCA_021791295.1 bacterium
TTAATGCCCGCCGTTTTTAATCTTAACGCCATGTCGTAAGGCCTTAAACCCGAAATAACGGCGTTTTCTATGTAATCTTTATATTTTTCAAAATCTACGTCCCATATCCATGAAACGTCCCTTCCGTCTGCTGCCCTGTCGGAAAAAGCTAATAGAATATTAACCTTAGAACCGCTTTCAGTCAATTTCTTAAGAACGCCCGCAAATCCCGCCGGATTTTTAACTAAGTCTATATTTATTTCAAAACCCCCTGCTTTTTTTTTATACGATCTGCCGAATTTAGTTTTAAAATTTTCGAATGAAGTTTTTATAATATCGTCGCCGATATTAAGGTGATACTTTAAAACCTGATATGCCGCAAGATAGTTCGCCGCGTTATAATCTCCAGATAAAGCGGGTTTAAAAGAAAAAAAACACGGTTTTTCATTTTTTAATTCTAAGGTTAAACTGCCCAAAATATTTTGCGCTGCTTTTATATCCGGTTCATGACTTGCAAAACCGCATTCTTCGCATTTAAAATTATATAAAAAACGGCTTATCGTGAGGTTTTTTGAAGAAAACATCATATTTTTACAGTTAGGACAGGTTACCGCATCGGACAATTCCATTCCGGCAGAATTTTCGGCAGAATTAATATCGTTTGAATAATTTGAATTAAAAAATGATTCGTCGAAACCGAAATATTTTTTATCCGCGTTTATTTCATATCCCAAAAAAGCCGCTAACGGCTCAAAAGAAGGCAAGACTAACGAAATTTTCCCCGATGCATTATTTTTATACTCTTCCGATATTTTTTTTACGGCTTTTTTTATTTCAAATACCGTAGAGTTTACTTCTCCGTACCTGTCTAACTGATCCCTGTAAAAATTAGTAGCCGTTATTATTTTAGGATTTAAAATTGAACATACGGCGGGAAAAACTTTTTCGTCGCATTCCATGACTACAATATCTGCGCTAAATCTAAAATCAAGCGTTGCAATGCCTTTAACGCCTATACCCGATGATTTCGATAACTTATAAGAACCGATAATAGCCCCTAAAATTCCATTCGTCATATTAGCACCGTTAGAATTAAAACATACTCTTTTCCCCGAAAGATTAATAGTTTCGGCGATAATGTTGGAAGTAGTAGTTTTTCCGTTTGTGCCGGTTACCAGTATAACGGGAATGCCAAGAGATGTTATATGTTTCGCAAAATTTTCAAAAACATTTCTGTCAATTTTACGCAAAATATGAGCCGGAAGGACGTCGCCTTCTCTTTTTAATATTTTATTTAAGATGAATTTTAAAAAAATATATAAAAAAATTTCCGCTTTTTGTTTTTTATTAAGAAGCATAATAAAATTAATTAGTTAATTTATTTTACTTTAAATATCAAAGGTTTAATATTGATTAAAAATTAATCATTTTGATTAACTGCTTAATTTTTATAAAATCTTTTTTCAAATTATAAGGCTTTCACAAAAGAAATTCACAGGCTTTGTAAAATTGTAATAAAAATGTAATAAAATCGTAACCTTAATGTAACATTACCGTCATAATTTTGTAACAAAGCGCTTAATCTTCTCTACCGCTTCCATGGCATTCTTTGCATATATATCGGCGTTAATAGATTTAGCATAATCTTCCGTCACTACGGCTCCCCCTACCATAGAAAAAACCTTTAAGCCATGTTTCTTTAGTTCTTTTATAACATGCTCCATCTCTGTTACGGTCGTAGTCATTAAAGCTGACAGTCCTACAAAATCGACTTTATTCTTCATAGCTTCTTCTACTATTTTTTCTGTTTTTACGTTTCTTCCTAAATCTATAACCTCGTAGCCGTTATTCTCGAGAAGCATCGTTACTATATTTTTTCCTATATCGTGTACGTCGCCTTCTACGGTAGCCATTAATATTTTCGGTCCGGAAGAAATTTCCAAATTTTTGGGCATTTCCTGCTTAATGCGGTTAAAAGCCGTTTTCATGGCATCGGCGCTTTCCATTACTTGCGGAAGAAAGTAGATATTTTTTTCAAACAGCCTGCCGACTTCTTCAAGCGCCGGAATTAAATATTTATTGCCTATGTCTAACGGCGATTCTCCGTCAGACAATAATTTTTCTACATATTGCGTTATATGTTCTTTTTCTCCTCGGATTACCGCTTCGCGCAAAAGTTCTCCTTCGGTTTTATCCGTTTCGCTTCCCGATTCTTTTCCGGCATTCTTATTTGAAGAATAGTTTTTCGCGGAGTCGGAAAATCTGTTTATATAGTTCTTAAATAAATAATCTTTGCCGAGAAGCGCATTCATAGCATAAAAATTAGCCGTTAAATACTCGTCCTCCGGATTTATTATAGCGGCGCTTAGACCCTCTTTCAGGCATAAAGAAAGAAACGAAGAATTTATATAAGATCTTTTGGGAAGACCGAAAGAAACGTTGCTGACGCCTAAAACGGTCGGGAGATTAAGGCTGTTTTTATTTTTCGACAGAGCATCTATCGTTACCAAAGACTTTTCCTGTCCTGCGCTTATAGGCAGGGTCAAAAAATCTACGATTATATCGTATGGTTTTATACCGTAATCTATAAGCCTTTTATATATTCCGTAAGCTATATCTATTCTTTTTTCCGCAGTTTCCGGAATGCCTTCGTCGTTTAAAGCTAAAATTAAAACTCCGGCGCCGTATTTTTTTATTAACGGCATAATTTTAGACAGTTTCTTTTCCTCTCCGCTTATAGAATTAACAAGCGGCTTGCCCGGATAAAGCATAAGTGCATCCTCTAAAACATCGGGGTTAGAAGAGTCGATGGATACCGGAACATGCGATACTCCCGTCACGGCAATAATGCCGTTTTTCATCGATACCTTTTCATCGGTTCCCGGAACGCCGACATTTAAATCAAGGACGGCGGCTCCTGCTTCGACCTGCTTAACTGCCGTTTTTCTTATATAATTGGTTTTTCCGTTTTTAAGCTCTTCTATGAAGTCTTTTTTACCCGTAGGATTAATTCTTTCGCCGATAATTACGGGCGGATGTTTATAGCCTATAGGGACAAATTCCGTTCTTGACGTTATTAGTAATCCGTCCTCCCTTTTTATGCCTTTTGCCGGCAACACGCCGCCGTTAATGATATCTATTTCTTTTCTTAAAGCTTTTATAAAATTTTCGTTGCTTCCGCAGCAGGCAGAAATAACCCTGACGCCTATAAGAGCTAGTTCCGAAACTAATGAGGTAAAATCTTCGGGCTTTCCGGGAAAAATAGTAATACCGTCTTTTAATTTCGGAATTCCGGCGTTGGGTTTAGAAATCAGCGGCACATCCGTCACCGAAGCCATTTTTTTTAAAATCTCGTAAATTCCGGACGGTCCAACCGAACAGTTAGCCCCTATAACGTCTGCCCCAAGACTGTCGGCCGTTATGGCAAAAACCTCCGGAGTGGTTCCGAGTATAGTCCTGTACGAAGCGTCAAACGTCATCATTGCAATAACCGGTTTATCGGACAATTCTTTAACGGCTATAATTGCGCTTCTTATCTCCTGCAGGTCTATCATAGTTTCAAGCTGAAAAATGTCGGCTCCGGCATCTAAACCTGCTTTTACTTGTTCCTTGTAAATCTCAATGCTTTCTTTAAAAGTAATCTCCCCGACGGGATAAATAAATTTTCCGGTAGGACCTAAAGACATAGCCGTCAGCGCACCGTCGCCCGCAATCTGCTTAACCGCTTTAACAGCATTAAAATTTACCTCGTAAATTTTATCCGACAAGCCGTATTCAGCCAATTTAGGTCTGTTGGCGCCGAAAGTGTTCGCAACTATTATTTCGCTGCCGGCATTATAATAGCTTTCATGGACTTCTTTAATATATTTGATTTTTTCGGTAATATTAAAACTTTCGGGAAGCAGTCCTTTAGGCAGAAGGTTTTTAAGCTGAAGAACCGTTCCCATAGCTCCGTCCGAAAGTATCAGCTTTTTTTTTAACTCCTCCCTAAAATTTTTTATCATATAATATATACTCCTTTTTTATACATTTAATTGATTATATATAGTGCTTATAATAGTATTTATAAAAAGAAAATGCTTTTATTACGAAAAATTAACTACGTAAACATTATCAATAGGCCTGCCGATAAATTTACCTCCAAGCTCCTTAAATCTTTCGGAATCGTCGCTCACAAAAAAGGTTTCTATTCCCAATTCATTTCCTGATTTAAGCATTCCAAATTCTTCCAAATAATTTTTAACGGACCTCGCCGTTTCGACTCCCGAGTCTATAATTTCTGTATTTTCTCCTATTTCTTTTTCTATAAAATCCTTAAGAATAGGATAATGGGTACAGCCGAGAACAAGGCATACAGGTTCTTCCTTTACGACGGAAGCTAAGTAATATTTTATTATGTTTTTCGTTATTTCTTCGTTTAAAAAACCTTCTTCCACTAAAGGTACGAAAAGCGGGCAGGATTTTTCTATAATTTTTAAATTTTCGTTAAAATTCATGCTTGAAACATTTGCCGTTTCGATTTTTTTAATGCCGTATAATAATCCGGCTTTTTCTTTTATCGTCTTAGAATATGCTCCGCTCTTAACGGTTGCCGAAGTGCCTATTACGGCAATAATTTTCCGTCCGGAAATTTTCAGGGATACCTCAACCGCTTTTTGCGCGCCCGGCTCTATAACTCCGAATACCGGAACGGGCGATATTTTGCGCAAATAATCAAGCGCCAGGCTCGAAGAAGTATTGCAGGCGACTATAGCTATTTTTATCTTTTTATCGGTTAAAAAACCTAATATTTCGGAGGAATATTTGATTATAGTTTCTTTGGATTTGTTTCCGTAAGGAACCCTTGCCGTGTCTCCGAAATAAATTAAGTCTTCAAAAGGCAAAATTTTTCTTATTTCTTTAAAAACGGTAAGCCCGCCGAGACCCGAATCGAATATTCCTATAGGTGAATTATTAAATTTCATTATTAAATTTTATTTATGATTTAAAATAATTATGCTATAATTTATAAAAACGTTACAAATACAGTAGATATTATAAAATAAAAATCAAAAAATAAAAATCAAAAACTAATGGAAGATAAATATTTTAACAAAAGATTTGATATTTTAGACGAAAAAAACATAGACGTCGATATATTAGAAACATTAGATTTTCGGTATAAAGGAAGCGGTACTGCCGTAACTATATCCACCAAAGAATTTACGTCGGTCTGTCCATGGACTGGACTGCCGGATACGGCGGAAATTTTTATAACGTATATACCGTCGAAAAAATTAGTCGAGATGAAATCGCTGAAATATTATCTGCTTTCTTTCAGAAACGTCGGCATCCTGCAGGAACATGCCGTAAACAGAATAATTAACGATTTGACAGATCTGTTAAAACCCGAATTTATGGAAGTTACAGCAAAATTTGAATCAAGGGGCGGATTAGACACGTTGGTTAAAGTAAAATACGAGAAACGGAAGCCGGAAAAGAAATTTAAATAAGCGGATAAATTTTATTAGGTAAGTTTTATTTATTAAGACAATAGATATATAAAACATAAAATATCTATATTTATAATATATAATAGATATTAAGAGGTTAAAACTTTAAAAATCCTTTTAAATCGCGGACGTCTTTTCGTGCTTTTAGTTCAAAATTATCGTCTATTTCGCCGGCTTTCAAGCCGTTTATTTCCATAGCTTCCCGTAAATTAACGCCGTATTTATTTTGCAAGGCTAAGTCGATAAGATAATCGCAAAAAACAAAATTTTTAGGCAGAAAACTGCCGTGCATATATGTTCCGAAAAAATTACCGGTTCTTGCCCCCTCGGTTTTGTCTTTTCCGTTGTTTCCGTATCCTCTTAATACGGTTCCCATGCAGTTTTGACCGCTATCCAAATATGTCCTGCCTCCGTGATTTTCAAAACCTATTAAAACCGTATCGCCGGATTTAACGGCTATGTTTCCGGTCAGCCTGGGCGTTCCAGATTCCGTATAACCTTTAAATACCGATATGCCTTTCATTATTTTACCGTCTGCAGACTTGTAATAGTCGCACAAAAGCTGATAACCGCCGCAAATCGCAAGCATAATCTTCTTCTTATTCAAAGATTCCATTAAAATATTTTTTTTGCCTGAAAAAAAATCTTCGTAAATTAGAGCCTGTTCGGCATCCTGTCCCCCGCCCATAAAAAAAATATCCGCCGATTCGCATTCTTTTTCATAATTTTTGCCTAAAGTAACGTCTATTATTTTAATTTCTATGCCGTAAACGGAACATCTATATTTAAAATATAGAATATTCCCCCTGTCTCCGTATATATTCATAATTTCAGGATAAAGATCGGCGGCGGTTAATTCGAATTTTTTCATAATAATTTGAATTATTTATTTACTAAACCCGCAAACTCAGTCGGAAGTAAGAGAATAAATAAATCTGACACCTTTAATTTCTGTCCCCATATTTATTTAAATATGCTATAATATATAATATTTATGTCTATATTATCGGAACTAATTTCAAAAAAAATAGAAGAAAATAAAAAATCGGGGTTTTATCGAAAAATTCCCGATATAAAAATAGAAAAATTAAATAGCGAACCATATTCCTTTGATTCCCATTATAACACCGTAACCGTCAATCTTGCAACAAACGATTATCTTGGACTCTCTTTAAACGAAATAGTAAAAACGGCGGCAAAACAAGCAATCGACTTATACGGCACTTCCGCAGGATCTTCTTTTTTAATATGCGGTCATTACGGTATACACGACGAACTTGAAAAAGAATTATGCGATTTTAAGGGCGGCTATGAAAATTGTATTTTATATCCTTCGGGATATCAAGCAAATACTGGAATTATAAGAACCTTGGCGGGCATATCCCCGCTGACCACGGTTATAATTTTCGACGAACTTTCCCATGCTTCTATTATCGACGGAGTTATCGCCTCGGGCGTTAAATTTAAAAGCTTTAAACATAACGATTTATATTCTTTAGAGAATGTGCTTTTAAAATATAAAGATTATCAAATAAAATTAGTTATAACGGAAGGCGTATTCAGCATGGACGGCGATATACCCGATTTGCCGTCTATTTTGGATTTAACCGAAAAATACGGCGCATTAAGTATAATAGACGATGCTCACGCTACAGGAACAATAGGAAAAAAGGGCGGAGGCAGTTCCGATTTTCATAACGCAAAACCGGATATAACCATAGGAACGCTCGGTAAAGCGCTTGCTTCAAACGGGGCGTTTGTTCTTTCGAGCAGCGCTATTATCGAATATCTCGTTAATTTCAGCAGGGCTTTTATATTTTCTACGGGCATACCGCCTTCATCCGCCGCATCTGCGCTATCGGCTTTAAAGCTTATCAAAGAAAATCCGGAAATAGTATTTAAATTGCAAAATAATGCTAAATTTGCAAGGGAATATTTAAAAGAATCGGGGTTAAACTTCTTAAATTCCTCTACCCAAATTATTCCTATATTAATCGGAGAAGAAGAAAAAGCCGTTTCAATAGAAAAAGAACTTTTAAAAGACGGCATATACTTAAAGGCGGTAAGATATCCGGCAGTCGCCAAAAACAAAGCAATATTGCGGCTCGGAATAAACCTGACCATTGACGATGCTTTATTTAAAAACGTATTAGAAGAAATAATCCGTAAAGTTAAATCATAGATTATAGATTCGCAGTCGTAAGTTCCCTTGATAATTAGTAATTTTTAAAATTTTTAAAAATGATAGATAAAAATAAAGTTAAAAAAAATTTTTCAAGCGCCGGAGAATACGATGATCATACTTCTTACCACAATATAACAATGGCGATGATATCTGAGTCCGTCAAAGAATTTAATAAAAACGGCAAATTCTTAAAAATTCTCGATATAGGCTGCGGAACTGCCCAAGGCTACGATGTTTTAAAAACAAATTTAAATCAGGGCGGATTTAAATACTTTGGGTTGGATATAGCTAAAGGATTATTGGGCAAGGCAAAAGAAAGAATTAATAAAACGAGGAAGGAAAGCAATAACTCATACTTGATTAACGGCGATGCGGAATTACTGCCTTTTAAACCCGATAAGTTCGACGTCATATTTTCAAACATAACTATACACTGGTTAAACGATATAGATATTTTTTTATTAAGATGCAAAACTTCTCTAAAAAACGACGGGATAATGATATTTGCTTTTTTAATTTCCGGAACCTTACAAGAATTAAAGGAAAGTTTCAAATATGACGTAAATGGCAATGGATTAAAATTTCATGAATTTCCGGAAATAGGCAGTTATAAAGAAAAAATAGGAGCATTCGGGTTAAAAATCAAGTACTGCGATATTATAAAATACACGGAAACTGCAGAATCTTCATTACGCTTACTAAAAAGAATAAATTTGCTCGGAGCGAAAAACACTTTCGATAATAATAATCATAAAACCGGTTTATTAAGAAAAGGGTTAAAAAATTACGACAAAAATTATCGAAACGGAGACAATATGGTTTACTGCACTTATAAAATTGCATATTTAATTATTTCAAAAAAATAAAAAGCCTTTGATAATTTTTAAAATTACCAAAGGCTTAGTTAAAATTATTGCAACTTTTTTTTTGTTATCTTACGACTGCGAAATGATCTCTTCT
>JAJYWW010000178.1 GCA_021791295.1 bacterium
AGGATATTGCCATATTCCGGCAATAAGCTGAATCTCGGAAGATGGGAAGGAATTTTCCTTTGCGAATTCGACGGTCCGAGACAGAGAAATATAAATATAATTTTAATTTAATTTCTCTATGCGTATCTTTCTTCTTTAAACGGGTCTGCGCCGTTGGAATAGCCTCTTTGTTCCCAGTATCCAAGCTGTTCTTTATCTAAAAAGGTAACCGTTTTTACCCATTTTGCGCTTTTATATGCATATTTATCGGGAATAACAAGGCGGACGGGGAAACCGTGTTCCGGAGTTAAAATTTGCCCTGCATATTTTAACGCGAATATCGAGTTGTCCTTGAGAAGAAAGTCGATATCCACGTTTGTATTATAACCGTCGTAAGAACCTATCAAAACATATTTTGCATCTTTAAGGGGTTTAACTAAAGCGGCGAGCTTCTTAGACAAAACGCCCTCCCATTCCGCCGATTCTTTAGTCCAGCCGGTAACGCAATGAAAGTCGTCGGTTACTTTATCGTTACCGATTTTTACGATATCTTCGTAAGTGAAAACAGCCGGATTTTCGACTAATCCTTTTATCGTAAGCCTGTAGTCGTCGATGTCTACGTCCGGAATATATCCTAAATCAAGCTGAATCAGGTCATCTACTTTTTTCTGGTTTGGCGGTATCATACTAGTTTTATTTTAATTAAGAATATTTTCGACGATAGTTTTAGAATTTTCGCATATAAACATTTTTTTCATATTTTCTAAAGACCTGCCGTGCGCCTCTTTATCCATAGAAGATACGCAGTTTTCTGCAATTATGGGATAAAATCCGCGGTTTGCGGCGTCTCTTGCTGAAGATTCGACTCCTATTTCCGTAGCTATTCCGGTAAAAATCAGAGTATTTATGTTCCTGTTTTTCATCATCTGCTCGAAATAAGTTCCGATAAATATGCTTGCTGTAGGCTTCTCAAGCAGTATGTCGCCCTCTTGCGGCGCTATATCTTCGAGAATATTTCTGTCGCTTGAACCCTTTGCCATAAAATCGGGAAGTTTTGCGGGATCGTCAACGCCGAAACGCCTCATCATAGCATAATACGACCACGAAGACCTGAACTCTTTTGCCGCCGGTGTTATAAGGGTATATACGACTGGAATTTTACCCCTTAAGGCATTTATTAAATATTTAATATCGGAAACAAATTCAGTTTTATTATATATTCTGGAAACCAAGCCGTTTTGAACGTCCCACACTACAAGGCACGAGCGTTCCGGATTCAATATTTCTTTTAAGTTTTCATAGATTTCAATGCCGTTTGCTTTTTTCATAATACCTCCCCCCTCAAAATAATTAATATTATACTATTTCATAACCGTTTCTATTTATTAATTCTTCGCTAAGCCGCCATAATTTTGTCCTCGCATCTTTATCGCAAACTATATCGTGCGGTTTTGCTATTTTTGAGTCGCTGAAATATTTTCCGGTTATGTTTTCTACATCTTTAGAGACGGCTAAATAAACGGATGTTTTGGCTCCTTCCTTAGGGCTTCTGCCGAAAAAACCTCCGACTGCTCCCCACCCTGCTTTTAAAAGTTTCGTGTTTATGACTCCAGGGTGCAGACAGTTTACGGTGATATTTTTATCCTTCAACCTTTCGCTTAACTCGACGGTAAAAAGAATATTACATAATTTAGAAAGGCTGTAAGCTCTGTGTCCGTCATATTTTGCCGGTTTTACGAGATTGTCGAAATCCATTTTAGAAGCGTGCGCCGTCGAACTCACATTGATTATGCGGGCATTTTCTTCTTTTCCGGGTTTGATAATCGGAAGAAGATTTAATGTAAGATAAAACATCGAAAGATGATTTATCTGAAAAGTCGCCTCTATTCCTTCCGGAGACAGTATATAATCCTTTAAATAAACGCCTGCATTGTTAATTAAAATATCTAAATTTTCATATCTTTTTTTAACTTCTTCCGAAAATCGGTAAACTTCTCGTAAGGACAATAAATCACATGTGAAGTAGTCTAAATTTTTAGAGCCTGCTGCCGAGGAGATTTCATTTACGGTTTGCCTGCATTTTTCTTCGTTTCTGCCGTGAATAAGTACAAAAAAGCCTTTTTGCGCCAAAATAACGGCGGTCTGTTTTCCTATGCCGTCCGTAGAACCTGTAATAAGAACGGTTTTCATAACTTCGACGTCCTTTCGGCAACGATATTCCTGACGCTTTCGCTTTCGTCGTCTTTCATTAAAGGCAGATATTCTTCGGGGATTCTTTTCGATACCGCTTTTCTTACCAATGCTTCTTCGTCTTTAATCATATCTTTTAAATATTCGGGCGACATCCTTTCGGCAACCTTAATTCTTACTATCGGTTCTTTATCATGCATTAAAGAAGGCAGATAAGATTCGTCTATTCTTTCGGCTACCGCATGCCTTACCCAGAAAGATCTGTCGTTCATCATTTTTGGAAGTTCTTTTGCTTCTATTCTTTTTGCGACTATTAAACGAACTTCTTTATATGGATCGTTTATAAGGGGCGTTAAATTTTCGGCGGATATTCTTGAGGCGACTTTATATCTTACGTTTTCGTCTTTATCTTTTAAAGCGTGAATTAAATAAGAAGGCTCCGCCATACTTACGGCATTAAAGCGATTTTTGAAATCGCCGTTGTTTAAAATATTTATAAATTCGCTTTCGGTCATTTTTATGTACGAAGCAGATAAAAGTTAATAAATTTTAATTTTAATTCACTTTCTTTATTATAATTATATCATACGGTAATTATTTTTAATATTCGGCAATTTTTATATTTTTTTCTGGTATAATTTATTTATACCGCGCATATACAGGGAGTAAAATTATGCTGAAAATAAAAAGGATTTACGAAGAACCGTCAGAAAAAGACGGAATGCGAATACTTATCGACAGATTATGGCCTAGAGGATTAAGCAAAGAGAAAGCAAAAATAGATTTCTGGTTTAAAGATATAGCGCCGTCAAACGAATTGAGAAAATCGTTTCACGAAGCGACAATAGATTTTAACGAATTTAAAACAAAATATTTGGAAGAACTTTCTGAATACGACCGCACGCATAATTCGTCAGCCGAACCTAATTCTGATAATTCGATTGCCGCAATATCACGATTATTAAAAACCGGAGGTAAAGATATAACCTTATTATACGGGCTTAAAGACGAAATAAACAACAACGCCGCTGTCTTAAAAGAGTTTATATTAAAAAAAAGAAACTAAGATTCTGCTTAACGCAATAACTAAAACCGTAAATTATTCTTATTTGTTCTAATTATATCATACGGTAAGGATGTTTGGAAAAAGCGTTGTAATGTCTGCCGCATTTATAAACTTTATCATTCAAAATAGTTTATAACGTCTTCGTTCCTGAAAGTTTTTATTTCGTTTACCTTGCTTGCTTTTTTGTAGTAACCTAGGGAAATGCCGAGCAGAAATTTTTTATTTTTAGGCAGTTTAAACGCTTTCCTTAAAACGTCGGGGTATGCGACTAAATAAGCCTGAGGACAAGCGCCCAAACCTAAACCGTGCGCCGCAAGCAAAATGTTCTGCGCTAAAAAACCGCAGTCGAAAACCGACCATAGACCTAAATTTTCATCCATATATATAAAAATGGCAGTCTGGGAATGAAAAAAAACATAATTGCGAAGTGAAAATTCGGTTCTTTTTTCTTTGTCGTCCCTGTTAATGCCTATATATTCAAACCTGTGCCTGCCGGTTTCAAACATATTATCGTTTTGCTTTTCCGGCCAGGAATCGGGAAAAGGATAATCCGGATTAATAGGAGTACAGTTTTTCGCAAGTTCGTAAAGATTAGTTTTAATAAATTCGGAGGTTTTACCGGTAGAAACCGCTATCTCCCACGGCTGAGAATTTGCCCATGAAGGAGCCCTCAGCGATAATTTAAGTATTTTGTCTATAATCTCCTTAGGGACGGGCTTGTCTTCAAAATCTCTTTTCGACGTCCTTGAGCCTATAGCTTCAAATAGTTCCATTAAGATGCCTCCAGCGGGTTTTTAAGTATATAAATTTTTCCGTTTTTGTAGTTAAAAAGATAAAGCGATTTTTTAAATATATTATTTTTTAAGTTAATTATGCCGCATATGCCCTTAAATTTTTTAATTTTTAAGATCGCATGATAAAATTTTATGCCGCTTACATTTTTATTTTTGGATAAATTAACGATACCGGCGGCTTTAATAATTATTCCTCCTATATCGTAACCTTCGGCGCTAAGAATATTTGGGGTTTTTCCATACGTTTGTTTATAAGCCGACGAAAAATTTTTAACGATTTTATTATCCGCATGTTTAAAAAAACCGTCCGGAAAAATAGAATTTTCCATATAAAAACCGTTTTTCTCTATAAACTTTCTTGAATCTAAAGAGCTAAGCCCAAATATCGGATACCCCGTAATGTTATAATATACTAACTGCGTTAAAATCAGTTTCATTTTTGAATTTCCGCCTATCACGAAAAGGCCGTCAAACGGAATATCCGGTTTCGACTTAGTTATGCCGTGCATAAGATCATATTTAGTTATTCCAAGTTCCGCTTTTTCAGCTGCGGATACATGAAGATTATTTATACCGTTAAATCTAACTATATTGTTAAAATTATCGAAAAAATCTACGGTGTTTCCCTCGTATGCAGTTTGATTTAATAAATTTATACCGTATTTTTTTGTAAAATCGTTAATATATTCTAAAATTTTCGGGCCGTAGCCGTAATCGGGATATATAACGGAAACAGATTTTATGCCTTGCTTTTTAGCATATTTGATTTCCGTTTGAATCTCCTGTTTTAACGTCATGCCGTAGCCGAAAACATAATGCAATAAATCTTTTTTAGCGGCTACCGGGGAGGGAGTAATTACCGGAATTTTAAATTCATCAGAATATTTTGCAAAATATTTCAACTGTCCGGCAAAAAGAGGTCCGATTATAGCCGAAACGCCTTTTTTGCTTAAAGATTTAAACAAACCGGATATGTTTGTTTTGCCTGCGCTTAACGGCAGGTTGACTATAATGAATTTTACATTAGAGGCTCCGCTTTTCTTTAAACTCAAAAGCATTCCGTTTACAAACTGCTTTCCGAAAAAAGCATAACTGCCTTCTACAGGCATTACCAGGGCTATTCTTATAACCGATCCCTGATTTAATGCATTGCCGTCTTTGGCGGCAGCGATTTTGCATACATATAACGAAAAGACAAAAATAGTAAAAAAAATTGCGGAACCGAGAAATAAAATTTTTATTCTATTCATGTTGTATTTTGATAACAATTTAATTATTATTATATTTATACAACTTATCTTTACCGCAGTCAATCCAATTTATTTTAAAAGACTATAAACCGTTTAATTTTTTTGAATTTTATTTTATTATTCTTATGAACGCCGAAGATTTCGAATCGTATAAAAATTACAGGATATATATAAATGCAAAACGGGAAGGGCTTATAAAAGAAACGGCCGATAAAAAAAGAGCTACGGCCGATATCTCTTATTTAAAAAAGTGCGATTTTTATGAAAGGTTAAAAAACGGCGCCGAAAAAGAAATAAATTTATTAGACGAATTAAAAATAAAACCTTTAAAAACTTCTCGCATTATAAATTACTGTAGCAAACAAAATATTCCACTTTCTTTGCCCGAATTTTTGCATATATACGATCCTGACGGCTTATTTGAAGATTTTTATGCCGGTACTTCATTGCAAAAACTTAATGAGGGATTATTTTTAACGTCGTCCAGATATGCCGGCGTTAACGTTTTTAAACCGGATTTGCCTTTAATAAACGAACTTAGCTTATACTGCAAAGATACAGACGGAAACCAAAAATTTTCTTTTATATACATAGGATTGCACGAATCTGCCAATAACGATTTTATCGAAAAGTTTTCGGATAAATTAAACAAAGATATATTTATTTTAATAATTCAACCCTATTCTCTATTAAAATCGGCATATAAAAATAAACCGAAACAATTAAATCTTATAAATCTTAAATTTCCGCAAATTTCGGCTTTAGACCCTTTTGCAAAAAATTCAAAATACGGATTTGCCTTAAGAAACAGCCTCGCTTTTCATTTATCGCAAGAGATGGCTATACTTTATCTGTCGCATAACAGCTCTCTTGCAAGTTTAATAAAAAAATTTAAAGACGCCGGCAAGAAAGTAAAAATTTTTCTAGGCGAAGAAAATTACAAAAAAAACATAACTATAACTGCAACTGCGAATGCAAATACCCAAAAAGACGCCGCCGCTTACGGAACGGACGGACTAGAAGAATATGAAATTATCAACAAATTTATAATGAATTCTTTAACAAAAGAAAATATTACTATTGACAATTTATTGAAACTAAGCAATATTAGATTAAAAGCAAATGAAAATGAAATTATGAGAGCGCTTTCTATCCTCGAAATAAATTCGGAAATAGAAAGACTGCCTGGAGGAATAATAAAAAAGATATGAAAAATTTAGTTCTCGTAGAGTCCCCTTCTAAAGCAAATACTATAAATAAATATTTAGGCCCCGATTTTATAGTCAAAGCGACTGTGGGGCATATTAAAAATTTACCGAAAAGTTCGATAGGAGTAGACATAAAAAACGGCTTTGAACCTAAGTACGAAATAATAAAAGGAAAGGAAAAAACCGTAGACGAAATTAAAAAACTTGCAAAAAAAGCAGATATTATTTATCTGGCCCCCGATCCCGACCGCGAGGGGGAAGCTATAGCGTGGAACATAAAAGAGATTATAGACGAAATTAACGGCAAAAAGCCCGATATAAAAAGAGTTCTTTTTCATGAAATTACCAAAGATAAAGTTTTAGAGGCTATAAAAAATCCTGCCGTCTTAAACGAATCGATGTATGAATCCCAAAAAGCGCGCAGAATTTTAGACCGTTTAGTCGGTTACAACCTCAGCCCCTTTTTATGGGATAAAGTAAGAAGAGGGCTTTCCGCCGGCAGAGTTCAATCCGTCGCCCTGTATCTTATAGTAGAAAGAGAGAAAGAAATAAACGCTTTCGTCAAAGTAGAATTCTGGACGGTAACGGCTTTATTTGAAATCCAAGGCGGAGACAAGAAAAAATTTTCTACCGGTATCGAAGGCGAACTCTTTAAAATAAACGGAAAAGACCCTGAAATTAAATCCGAAGAAGAAGCCGAAGAATTGAAAAACAGGCTTCTTTCGATAAAAAACGATTACTCTATCGAAGACGTATCAAAAAAGCAGACTTACAGAAAAGCACCTCTGCCGTTGATAACGAGCACCCTTCAGCAGGAAGCCGCAAAAATACTTCATTTTCCCGTAAAGAAAACAATGTCCGTAGCGCAAAAACTTTACGAAGGCATCGAAATAGGAGCGGTGGAAGACGTAAGCAAAAAATCTCTCGGTCCCATAGGCCTTATTACATATATGAGGACGGATTCCACGAGAATATCGGACGAAGCGGCATCGGCGGCTAAGAAATTCATAAATGAAGTTTACGGTTTAGACTATATTGCCGATAAAAACTCTCCCAAAAAAAGCAAATCCCAGGAAAACGCCAAAAAAGTTCAGGATGCGCACGAAGCTATCAGGCCGACGAATATTTTATTGACGCCTAAAAAAATTAAAGCATACCTGAGCGCCGACGAATTTAAATTATACAATCTTATATGGACGTATTTTACGGCATCTTTCATGAGCCAGAGCATATACGACCAGTACGCTCTTACGCTAAAAGGAACTTATATCGGCAAAAATAAAGAAAAAGACGAATATATTTTTAAGACTACCGAAAGCATATTAAAATTCGACGGCTTTCAGAAAGTTATCAATGAAAATCTTAAAAATAAAGAGACTTTGGAAGAAGAAAGCAGCGCTCAAACTCAAAACGAAAAAAATCCTTCGTCTATAATTAAAATATTCGAACTGCTTTCAAAAGGCGACCCTGCTTCCATAAAAAAAGCAGACGTTTTTCAGCATTTTACTTCTCCTCCTCCAAGATACACCGAAGCAAGTTTAGTCAAGGCATTAGACGAAAACGGTATAGGAAGGCCTTCTACCTACCAGAGCATAATAGCCAACATCAAGACCAAAGACTACGTCGCAATGACTACCGAATCGGCTGATACCGCAAAAAAAGGGAGCGCAACCCAAAAATTTAAGCCGACCGAACTTGGAATGACGGTGTCCGATATTTTAAAATCAGGTTTTTCCGATATAATAAATTTGAAATTTACCGCTAATATGGAAAAAAAATTAGACGACATCGAAAACGGAAAAATACAAAGAAAAGAACTGCTTACGGATTTTTACGATAAATTTATGAAAAACTTTAAAGACGCCAAAGTTAATATAAAAAACATAAAAGGTTCGTCCGAACCTACCGACGTAATATGCGAAAAATGCGGAAAGCCCATGGTTATAAAAATGGGACGGTTCGGTAAGTTTCTTGCCTGCAGCGGATATCCGGAATGTAAAAACACTAAAGAAATAAAAAAAGTGAATAATGACGGTCAAAATATAGAACCTGAAAACGAAGAAACGGGAGAAATCTGTGAAAAATGCGGAAAGCCTATGATTATAAAAGCAGGCAGATACGGCAAATTTCTTTCATGCAGCGGATATCCGGAGTGTAAAAATATTAAACCTATTCCCGTAAAGGTTAATCAATCCAAAATACCGTGTCCTACCGGATGCGGCGGTTATCTTGTAGAAAAAAGAACGAAAAAGGGAAGAAAATTTTTCAGCTGTTCCAACTATCCCAAATGCGAATATGCATCATGGACGCTGCCCGAAAAACAATAATTTGATTTTATAAAAAAATTAAATTATTATTATATATTATTTATTAATATTTATTAAAATATATTATTTAATTATTTTCGAGGTGTCTTATGTCAAACAGCATTTTTCAAGCCTTTAAAGACGTATCTATCAAAACGAAAATTATCGTTCCCCTCTTATTATTAGTCATCATTCCGATTGCATTAATTGTTTTCAATACTTATCGACTGGCTATTTCTTTAACGAAGCATGATGCCATAGTTACAGCAAAAACCACTCTTTCCAGCCTTAATGCAATGATGCTTAACGGAACTATAATGAAAAAAAGGGATAGAAAACAGCTTTTTTCTATTTATAAAAAAATAAAAGGCGTTAAAAAATTCCAGGTTATTAGGGGGAATGTAGTAAATATGGAATTTGGGAAAGGACTAAGGGAGGAAATGCCTAATTCTAAATCTAAGTTCGATGATAAAATATTAAACTCAAGCAAAATTCAAACTGAAATAATTTCAAAAAACTTTTTACCGTATGAAATTAAAGTAGGCGTTCCTTTCGTTGCAAAAACAAATTCGAGAGGCATAAACTGCCTTACGTGTCATACAAAAGCTTCTTCAGGAGATATTCTCGGCGGCATAAAGTTAGTTTATTCCTTAAAACCTGTTGCTGTTTCTATAACAGGAACCTTAATCATAGCTGTAATTTTTATAGTTCTTATAATTCTGTTTCTTTATTTTATTATAAAAAGTGCAATAATTAAACCGATAGCAAAAATGTCTAAATTAGCCGACGAAATTTCTAAGGGGCATTTTGAAGAAGAAATAGAACATCCCAGAAACGACGAGATAGGTTCGCTTGCAAAATCTTTTAACAGGATGCAGGTCAGCCTGAAAAAAGCGATGGAACTTCTGAAAAGAGGCAGATGATAAACATTCCGATATCGGACAATATAAATAACATTAAAGAAAAGATGAAAAGCGCCGCCTTAAAAAGCGGCAGAAATTTTTCCGATATAACGCTTCTTGCGGCTTCAAAAACAAGAACCGCGGATGAAATAATTGAAGCGGCAAGGAGCGGCATAAAAGTTTTCGGAGAAAATTACGTTCAGGAATTTTTGTCAAAATTTGAAACGCTAAGACAAAATAATGATATTATCTGGCATATTATAGGACGCCTCCAAAAAAATAAAGTCAAATATATTATCGGGAAGGTTGATTTAATACATTCGGTGGACGGCATTGAACTTGCAGAAATTATAGAAAAACATTCGGCCGCAAAAAATATAACCTCTAATATTTTAATAGAAGTAAATCTTGCAGGGGAAAAAACAAAAGGCGGAATATTGCCTGAAAAATTAACCGGTTTAATATCCGAAATAAATAAATTTCGACATATTAAAGCCGCAGGACTTATGACTATGCCGCCGCTTGAAAGCGGAAGCAGAAAATACTTTAAGCATTTAAAAGAGCTTATCGACGAAATAAACTTAAAATCCGTTTACAAAGAAAAACTTTCCGTTCTTTCCATGGGCACGTCCGGCGATTTTGAAACTGCAATAGAAGAAGGCGCGACTATAATAAGATTGGGCACCGTTATATTTGGAATGAGACCTCCTAAACAAAAAATAAATTAAAAAAATAAAAGATGAATCCGCCATACATTCTTGCTTCATCTTCCCAAAGAAGAATATCTTTATTAAAAAAATTTGGATTTAGTTTTATTGCCGTAAATCATAATATAGCCGATGAACCTAAGTTTGAAGATTTAAAATTAAAAGAAAATATTTCTATAGAAAATTTCGTCCGGCAATTAGCCTTAATGAAAGCGCAAAGCGCTGCGGTTAATTACAAAAACAGCTATGTTATAGGTGCTGATACCGTTATTTTTTTTAACGGCAAAGCTTACGGAAAACCTCTTAATTTAGATGACGCTTTTAACATGTTAAAAGACCTTTCCGGAAAAACGCATGAAGTTTATTCCGGAATAAGCATAGTAAACGAAAATAAAAATATAGCCTTAACGGATTATGACAAAACTTTCGTTTCCATAAAACCGTTAAGCGATAAAGAAATAAATTCTTATATATCGGACCATCCGCCTTTCGACAGAGCAGGAAGTTACGGAATTCAAGACGAAAACGGAATAGCAGAATCATATAGCGGTTCGTTCGAAAACGTTCTCGGTCTTCCGATGCAGAAACTTTTGCAGATTTTAAAAGAAAATAACCTTCCGCAACCCTGATATCCCCTATATCTAAACCAACCCTTTTGCCCTTAAATATGCCGCATTGACGGCCGAATCCAGAACATACTTAATGCGTCCTTCTTCTAATTTTGCAAGCCCGTATGCCGTAGTTCCGCCCGGCGAGGTTACCATATCTTTTAAATCTTTCGTAGAAGTCTTAGAAAATTCCGGGCTGTTTAAAAGTTCGGCGGAGCCGATTATAGTCTGTACGGTTAATTCTTTTGCAATATCCTTAGGAAGTCCAAGTTTAACTCCCGCTTCTATAAGCCCTTCCGCAATTAAAAAAATATAAGCGGGGCCGCTTCCGCTAAGAGCGGTTACTGCGTCAAAATATTTTTCGTCCAAGCGAATGATTTTCGACGACAACTCAAGTATTTTAGTAACTTCGGCAATATCTTCTTCGGAAACGCCTGCGTTATAACACATTGCGCCCATTCCTTTTCCTGCCAAAGAATTTATATTGGGCATAATCCTGAATATTTTTAATGCAATACTGCTTTTAAGGGTCTTTTTAAACACTGTTTCTATAAAATCTATTTTTACCCCTCCGGCAATTGAAACAAAAACAGGAATATTATTACTGTTTTTCAATTTATTTAAAGTTCCCGCCGCAACTTCGACGACGCTTTCCACCGAATACGGTTTTACGGCGATAAAAACGATATCGCAATTTTCCGCTATTTCGCCTACGCTGTTTAAAGAATTAACTCCGAGGGCATTTTTTACAAAGTCCGCTCTCGAAGAATCCGTATCGTAAATAAAAATTTGCAGGTCTCCGGATTTCGATCCGGTTATTCCTTTTATTAGTCCATAAGCCATATTGCCGGCTCCTATAAAACCTATTGAAATTTTCTTTATCGGCATAACATCCTCCTTATTTTATTTTTTTTATTTAGTTTATTTATATTTTCCTTCCTTAATCGCCGAAGATACTCCGAAAGATAAAAGAAGTATAACTCCGTATAGGGCAAATATCCAGTGAAGCGCAAATTTTTGAGCTATTATTCCGCCTATCGGAGCCGCGACCGACCCTATACCGAAACCGGAAAAGAAAAAAACGCCGTATGCCGTCGCCCTGAATTTTTCATGAGCGTTTTCGCTTATCATAAGGTTTGAAATAGGGTTTATGGAGAAATTAAAAGCGGAAAACGCAAGAACAGATATAAAAAGTAAAATATCATGGGTAAAACCGGAAATTAAAAGAAAAATTCCGCTTATTAGCACTAAAAAAGCAAAAGCCCTATTCGATTTATAATGCTTCGTTATTCTGGTACTGTTATATTGAAACAAAACTCCTACCAGAAGAGCGATGGTTACAAAAAACCCTCCTGCCGCGGCGGCTTGATTATGAAAAAAGATATAGTTTTTAAGTTCGGTGCCGACATAGGCAGGCAAAAAAGAAAACACCCCCTGAAAAACAAAACCGTTTAAAAACTCGGCTATAAAAATCAGGATCAGGTTTAAATGAAAAAATTCTGTAAGAAAAGCTCTTATGTTTGACGAATCTTTTTTTATCCCGCTCCCCGCTTTTGCTTCAAAGGCCGCGGCGCCGTCCGATGACTGCAGTTTTAATATATAAGACCAAGCCAAAAGTATTAAAAAAATTATGCCAAGTATCAGATACGGAAAATTATATCCGAAAAAATAACCGAGTATTCCGGCAAAACCGGCGCTTAAAGCTACTCCCAGAGTGCCGGCTATACCGTGTATCGCGAATGCTCTGAGCTTATCGCTTCCTATAAACGACATCATACTTAAGCCTACCGGATGATAAATGCTTCCTATCAGCCCCATAAGTATTATAGACAGCGAGAAAATAAAAAAATTAGGCGCTAAAGCCGCCGTAAAAGAAAATAAAGCCATTCCGCCGAGATAAACCCGCAAAATATGTTTCTTTTTTATTTTATCCGCTATAAAACCTACCGGCAATGATCCTGCACCGAATAAAAAAAGGTAAATGCCCGCAATGGCTCCAAGCGTTTCATAATTTACGTTAAATTTAGTTTTAATAAGTATTAATATCGCCGGATATGTAAGTATTGCCACATGGCAAAAAAAATGGGAAAAACTTAAAAGCGAAATAGTTTCTTTTTCTTCTTTCTTCATTATGTTGCTATTTTACTAAATTTAACCTGTCGTTAGCAATTACTTATTGCGTTCCTAAATCCGGATGAAAATATTTATAAATTTTAAATCGGCATTTGTTTGTAGCTTCTGCACCTGAATCGATTTTTTGGCGCTGCAGTTAAAAATATGCTATAATTCTTTCATTATGGCTAATATCTGTTCTTACGATGATAATGAATACGGTGTACACAGGGAGATTCATAATCATAGCGACAGCCGCAACCATAATAACGACCATGTGCATAATCATGACCATAGCAATTCGTCAAACCTCTTTACGGAAACGTTTAAAACCGAAAAAAAACTTAAATTAGCTTTTTTGCTAACCTTGGCAATACTGGCGGTTGAATTTACGGGCGCCCTATTATCTAAAAGCATGGCTTTATATTCCGAATCGGGGCATGTTTTAGTCGATGCGTCGTCGCTTTTTTTGGCATGGTTTGCACAGATACAGGTAAGAAAAAGTCCTTCGGAAAAAAATACTTACGGCTACCACAGAATAGGAATACTCGCCGCTCTTTTAAATTCCCTTTTACTTCTTATACTTTCAGCTATCTTAATATACGAAAGCTATTTAAGGCTGATGCATCCAGAAAAAATCAATTCGCATATTATGATTATTTTCCCCCTTATAAGCTTAATTATTAACGGTTTTATAGGTTTTAAAATACACGGCGGAATGCATCATAATTTAAATCTTAAAAGCTCTTTTTTTCATATACTCGGCGATTCTTTGGTTTCTTTATCGATTATTGCCGGTGGAATAATTATTTATTTTACCGGATATTATTATGTAGATCCTATTATAAGTCTTTTAATATCTCCTCTTCTCGCTATAGGCGCATTTTCGGTGATTAACGAAACTATTAATATTTTGCTTGAAGGAGTGCCGAAAGAGATTGATTTTACCCAAGTCAAAGAAGAAATATTAAAAACTCCAGGGGTGAAAAACGTTCACGACCTTCACATTTGGAGTATGTCGAAATCTTTTAAGCTTATGAGCGTCCACGTACTCGTCGAACCGACCGTCGTTAAATCTTCGGATATTTGCTGTATTATAAATAACATCCAAGAAGTTATGGAGGAAAAATTCAATATAAATCACGCGGTAATTCAACCCGAATTATCTGCCTGCGATGCGGCTGACGGTTTTTGCATTCATAAGAATTTATAATAACGGTTTATTTTTTACTTGAATTAATTTTAAAAATATGTAAAATATTTATAACCAAAATAATAATTATAAAATTTATCTGCCGATTATGAGGATTATCAAATCCGAAGAAATTTCAAACGCCGTTAAAAATTTAATAATTCACTCCAGTGTCAACTTGCCCGAAGATACGTATAACGGACTTAAAGCCGCCTTTGAACGGGAAATATCCGAGCTGGGCAGAACGGTTTTGAGCAAAATTTTATTAAACGCCGAGATTGCAAAAAGCGAATCTAAACCTTTATGCCAGGATACGGGACTTGCTGTTTTTTTCGTCGAAATAGGCAAAGATGTTGCCGTTGAAGGCAAAAACATAACGGATGCAATAAATGAAGGCACAAGATTAGGGTATTCGGAAGGATTTTTAAGAAAATCGACATGCGATCCTCTTTCCAGAAAAAACGTAGGCGACAATACCCCCGCGATAATTCATTACGAATTTACGGACGGCGAAAAAATTAAAATAATGTATGCCGCAAAAGGCGGCGGCAGCGAAAACATGAGCGCCCTCAAGATGATGCGTCCTTCCGACGGAAAAGACGGAATTATCGACTTTGCGGTCGAAACAATGCGTTCGGCGGGACCTAACCCTTGTCCGCCTAATATTGTAGGTATAGGCATCGGGGGAAATTTTGAAAGGTCGGCTATTCTTGCTAAAAAGTCGCTTTTTAGAGAGCTGAACGAGCCTAACGCCGATCCGGAATTAGCTGAAATGGAAAAAATTATATTCGAAAAAATCAATAATATCGGAACTGGTCCTATGGGATTCGGCGGAGTCTGCACCGCTTTAGGGGTTCATATAACAAAAGAACCTTGCCATATAGCCAGCTTGCCGGTTGCGCTTAACGTCGAGTGCCATTCACACAGGCATTCTAAAATTATTTTATAATACTATTACATATAGTTTATTATCAAACATTTATATTATTACAATTTTTAAAAAATGAATCCAATTAAAATTACTGCTCCTTTAGACGACGAAATTATATTAAAGTTAAAAACAGGGGATGAGGTTCTTATCAGCGGGACTATCTATACCGCAAGAGATCAGGCTCATTTCAGATTAGTTAAACTTATCGAAGAAAATAAACCTCTTCCGTTTGAACTTAAAGGTCAGATAATTTACTACGTAGGACCAACCCCCGAAAAACCGGGGGAAGTTATCGGCTCTGCCGGACCGACCACAAGTTACAGAATGGATAAATATGCGCCGCTTCTTATGCAATACGGTTTGAAAGGCATGATAGGAAAAGGTAAAAGATCCCCCGAAGTAAAAGAAGCGATGAAAAAATATAAAGCGGTTTATTTTGGAGCAATCGGAGGCGCAGGGGCTTTAATATCTAAAACGATAACTTCCAGTAAGGTTATAGCATATGAAGACCTCCTGTCGGAAGCAGTAAGAAAGCTGACGGTCGTCGATTTTCCGGCAATCGTGGTAAACGACGTTTACGGCGGAGACCTTTACGAAGAGGGCAGAGAGAAGTATAAAGATAAATATCGTTAATAAAAACAATAATGCAAATTTAACTATACGGGAACAATTACTATGGATATTCATGAATATCAGGCTAAAGAATTATTAAACAAGCATGGGATTAAAACCCTTAAATCCATTTTATGCTTTAAACCGGATGAAGTTTACGACGCATATAAAACTTTATCGTCTTCGGTAGCCGCGGTAAAAGCGCAGGTTCATGCCGGCGGAAGAGGTAAAGGCGGCGGCGTTAAGATAGCAAAATCGGCCGATGAAGCAAAGTCTATAGCAGAAAAAATGATTGGAATGACCCTTATAACGGCTCAAACAGGGAAAGAAGGCAAATTAGTCAAAAAAGTTTTAGTCGAAGAAGGCGCCGCAATTATAAAAGAATTTTATTTATCGCTTACGGTCGACAGAAAAAATGCGGCAATAGCATTCGTTCTGAGCGCCGAAGGCGGAATGGAAATAGAAGAAGTTTCTAAAAATCATCCGGAAAAAATACTGACGGTTTCGGTTAATCCGCTGTACGGTTTAAAATCTTACCATATTCTTGAAATGTCTTTATTTTTAGGTATAGACAAAAATTTATTCGGCAGGTTTTCCAAACTTATTAATCTTCTATACGGGGCATTTATAGCGGAAGATATGTCTATGTTAGAAATTAATCCGCTTATTTTAACCGGATCGGACGAATTTATTCCGCTAGACGCTAAAATAATCTTGGATGACAATGCGGACTTCAGGCATCCTTATTTTAAAGATTTAATCGACGAAGACGAAGAAGAGCCGCTGGAAGTGAAAGCAAAAAGCGTAGGGCTAAATTATATCAAGTTGGACGGAAACGTGGGATGCATGGTAAACGGAGCAGGTTTGGCCATGGCTACGATGGATACTATTAAAGAATTCGGAGCGGCTCCTGCAAACTTTTTAGACGTCGGCGGAACAGCAGACGCAAAAAGAGTCGAAACGGCATTTAATATTCTTTTGTCGGATAAAAACGTAAAAGGAATATTTATAAATATTTTCGGCGGCATCGTAAAATGCGATATGGTAGCCGAAGGCGTAGTATCTGCGGCTAAAAATATAGGTTTAAAACTTCCCGTCGTCGTAAGACTCGAAGGAACTAACGCCGACGAGGCGGCGAAAATTATCGAAAACTCCGGTATGAACTTCGTATCGGCTGAAAGTCTTGCCGACGGAGCAAAAAAGATTTCAAAAATAGTTAGCGGCTGATAACGTTTTTATTGTAAATAATAATAATTTATTAAAGGATTAAATTTTATGAGTATTCTCGTAAATAAAAACACGAATGTTTTAGTGCAGGGTATAACCGGCAAGGAAGGTTCGTTCCATGCGCAAAAATGTATAGAATACGGAACTAAAGTCGCAGCTGGGGTAACTCCCTTTAAAGGCAAAACCGTATTCAACGATTCCGTTCCCGTTTATAATACTATTAAGGAAGCTAAGAAAGAGCATAAAATCGATGCGACTATGGTATTCGTTCCCGCAGGTTTTGCGGCGGCCGGAGTCATAGAAGCAATAGAAGCCGAAATTCCTTTAATAGTTTGTATTACCGAAGGAATACCCGTTACAGATATGCTTAACGTAAAAGCGGCTCTTAACTGTTCAAAATCTTTTATGATAGGTCCAAACTGCCCCGGCATTATAACGGCGGATGAATGCAAAATAGGAATAATGCCCGGTTTTATTCATAAAAAAGGACGGGTAGGGGTATTGTCAAGAAGCGGAACGCTTACTTATGAAGCAGTTAATCAGCTTACTAAAGCAGGTTTTGGCGAAACTACATGCGTAGGAATCGGGGGCGACCCGATAATAGGCTCTCCTTTTATATCTTTTTTAAAAATGTTTGAACAGGATCCTGAAACCGATGCCGTAGTTATGATCGGAGAAATCGGCGGAACAGCCGAAGAAGAGGCTTCGGAATACGTTAAAAACCATATGAAAAAACCCGTAATAGGATTTATTGCGGGTAAAACCGCTCCGGCAGGCAAAAGAATGGGACACGCAGGCGCAATAATTTCAGGCGGAAAAGGAACCGCATCCGATAAACTTAAAACTATGGAAAAAAACGGAATTCATATTGCCGACAATCCTTCGGTTATTGCGGAAACCGTTAAAAAAGCTTTAAATATTTATTAATTCAATTAACCTTAATATAAGGAAGGAGGCTAAAGTGCCCGGAAAAGAAAATATTAAAACGAATAAAACCGAAAATAATACGGCGGTATTAAGTCCTGCTAACTATGTTGTATGCGAAGGCATAGAAACCGAAGTCAAAACAAAAAATAATCTTACTATAAAGGAAGTTTCGGGAAAAGGAAAAAAAGAAGACGTAAAAATCGACATAGTCGTTAATTACTGCAAAGGATGCGAAATATGCGTAGCGTTCTGCCCGGAAGGCGTCCTCGTCATGAATAAAGAAGTGGCCGAAGTAGCAGATATTTCAAAGTGCACAAAATGCAATATTTGCGAATACTTATGTCCCGATTTTTCGATTAGCGTAGAATAAAACATAGTTAACAACGGAGGAAAATAAAATTATGAGCAAGAATATAAAATTAATGCAGGGAAACGAAGCGGTTGCGGAAGGCGCAATTATTGCCGGATGCGATTTTTTTGCCGGATATCCGATAACTCCTTCTTCGGAAGTAGCGGAAATTTTATCTAATAAACTGCCAAAAATCGGAAAAGTATTTCTTCAAATGGAAGATGAAATAGCTGCGCTGGGTGCGGTTTTAGGAGCTGCTCTCGGAGGCGCAAAGGCAATTACGGCATCGTCCGGACCAGGCATGTCTCTTAAACAGGAGCATATAGGTTATGCTTCTATGTGTGAAATACCATGCGTAATAGTAAACGTTATGAGGGGAGGTCCTTCGACGGGGCTGCCTACGCTTCCTGCGCAAAGCGATATAATGCAGGCTAAATGGGGCACCCACGGCGACCATGCAATAATTGCTATTACCCCTTCAAGCGTAAACGAATCTCTTTATGAAACTATACGCGCATTTAATTTAGCCGTTAAATACAGAACGCCCGTACTTCTGTTAACAGACGAAATAATCGGACATATGAGGGAAAAAGTCGTAATTCCGGACAAAAACGAAGTTGAAATAATCGACGTTAAGTTACCCGACGTTCCGCCTGAGAAGTATAATCCTTATAATTATACTTCAGGTAAAGTGACTCCTCTTGCCCCTATGGGTGAAGGCTACCGTTACCACGTTACCGGTCTTATACACGGAGAAACCGGTTTTCCGTCTCAAAAAACAGACGTTATTCAAAATGCCGAAAACTGGCTTATCGATAAAATTTATAAAAACATTAAAGATATAGAAAAATTTGAAGAATTCCAGACCGGCGACGCAGATATTCTCGTAGTAGCTTACGGTTCCACATCAAGGTCGGTTAGACAGGCAATTTCTATGGCAAGAGCGGCCGGCATTAAAGTCGGAATGTTTAGGCCTATTACCATTTGGCCTTTCCCAGATGAACAGATTTCGAATCTTTCTAAAAAAATTAAAAAAGTATTGGTCGTAGAAATGAATATGGGACAGATAATATTAGAAGTTCAAAGAGCCGCATGCGGAAGCAAAGTTTACGGACTGAACATAGCAAACGGCGAGCCTATTACGCCTGATCAGATATTTGAAAAAATAAAAGAAGTATCGCAAAATTAATAATTTTAAATCAGGAGATTTAAATATGATAAAAACAAAATTTAATTACGATTATTATCTGCGTAAAAATACTTTACCGCATATATGGTGTCCCGGATGCGGAGATGGAATTATTTTAAAAGCTCTTTTAAGGGCGATACATAAATGCGGCTATTCAAAAGACGAAGTCGTTATAACTTCGGGTATAGGATGCGCTTCAAGGCTTCCCGGCTACGTCGATTTTAATACTATTCACACCACTCACGGCAGGGCTCTGACTTTTGCAATAGGCATGAAGATGTATAAGCCGAAACTTAAAGTCATCACTATTTCAGGCGACGGAGACGCTCTTGCTATAGGCGGAAACCATTTTATTCATGCCGCAAGAAGAAATATTGATATGACCTTGATTGTTTTTAACAACTATACGTACGGAATGACGGGCGGACAGTATTCTCCGACTCAGCCGCTTGACAGTTTTGCTACTACGACGCCTTTCGGCAGCATCGAGCCTCCTTTCGACGTTTGTAATTTAGCTCAAGCCGCAGGAGCGACTTGGGTAGGCAGATCGACGTCTTACCATGCCGTCCAGCTTGAAAAATTTATGGTAGATGCTATAACGCATACAGGTTTTTCGGTCTTAGACGTTATAACCAATTGCCACATTTCATATGGAAGAAGAAATAAAATGAAATCTCCGGTGGATATGATTAAATATCAGAAAGAAAAAGCTATTCCTGCACGTTCCGCAGAAAATATGTCTCCTGAAGAGCTTACCGGAAGATTTAAAACCGGAGTATTGTTTGAGGCAAAAGACAAGCCTGAATTTTGCGGGGAATATCATAAAAAATTAGAATTATTAAAAACAAAATAATAATTATAAAAGAGGGTTATTAATATGAGCGACAGAATAGAATTCAGGTTTTCCGGCTCCGGAGGTCAAGGACTTATATTGGCGGGTATTATTTTGGCGGACGCAGCTGCAATTTATGAAAACAAAAATGCGGTTCAAACACAGTCTTATGGTCCTGAAGCAAGAGGAGGCTCAAGCAAATCGGAAGTCATTATATCCGACGACCCCATAGAATATCCTAAGGCTACGAAAGTTAATTACATGGTATCGCTAACTCAGGAAGCTTTCAATAAGTACATAAACGACGTAAAAGACGACGGTATAGTTATAGTAGATAAAGAACTCGTAACTGATTTTTCTAAAGCAAAAGGCAAATTATACGTGCTCGATATGGTAAAATCGGCAAGGGAAGAACTTGGAAAACTTTTAGGATTAAATATTATATCTTTAGGGGTTTTAGTCGAGATATCCGGAATAGTATCGCACGACTCCATAGAAAAAGCTTTAATGAAAAGAGTGCCTAAAGGATTTGAAGATTATAACAAAAAAGCTTTAGAAATTGGATTTAGACTCGCAAAAGAGGTTAAAAAAGGTTAATAATAAACTTAAAATATTAAAGGAGTATTAATGATTGAGCAAACGCTTTCCATAATTAAACCCGACGGCGTTAAAAAGGGTTTATCCGGCAAAATTATTTCGGTATTCGAAGAAAACGGCTTTGAAATTAAAGCTATTAAAAAAGTTCATCTTACTAAAAAACAGGCTGAAGGCTTTTATTATATACATAAAGAAAGGCCTTTTTTTGCAAGCTTGGTAGATTTTATGACGGAAGGACCGATTATTCCTATAGTGCTGTCGTGCGAAAATGCAATATTAAAAAACAGGGAAATAATGGGAGCTACAAACCCCAAAGATGCAAAAGACGGAACTATCAGAAAAATGTTTGCGGAAAGCATCGAAAGAAACGTCGTTCACGGTTCGGATTCAACAGAATCCGCAAAATTTGAAATTTCTTATTTTTTTAACGTTTTTGAAATATTATAAAATTATTTAATAATATTGAAATATCGATATACGGATAAGATTATAAATCTTTTTGAAAAGAACTACGGCGAGTTAAAGCCTTTTTTAAACTTTAATAATGCCTTTCAGCTTTTAATAGCCGTAGTTCTTTCCGCTCAGTGCACGGATAAAAGAGTTAATATAATAACAGATAAACTTTTTAAATTTTATGTTAAGCCCTCAGATTTAGCCAAAAAAAATCAGGAAGAGTTTGAAGAAGAGATTAAAACCTGCGGCATGTTTCATAATAAAGCAAAAAATCTTATCGAAACGTCAAAAATCCTTTCCGAAAAATATAACGACGACGTACCTGCAAATTTCGATGCATTAGTTTCCCTGCCGGGAGTCGGACCAAAATCAGCAAACGTTATTCTCGGCACATATTTTAACGAAGAACGTTTTCCGGTAGACACTCACGTTTTACGCGTTGCAAACCGCATAGGGCTTGCCGATTCAAATACGCCGGAAAAAACGGAAATAGACCTTACCGAAATTATACCTTCCAATCTCTGGATGAAAATGCACAGGTGGCTGATACACCACGGACGAACTTACTGCACCGCAAGAAATCCAAAATGTTCCGAATGTTTTTTAAAAAATTACTGCAAATATTATAATAATTTAAAAAATAAACAAATGTGACATTAATCATAAAAAATTATAAATTTATCTGATAAAATATTATTCATTATGAGTCCTATAATAAGATACTTTACGGTGGCTTCCCTGTTTTACCTTGTATTGGGAACCGGTTTAGGCTTAGCTATGGCGCTGTATCCTCAGTCTATAGGATGCCTGCTTTTAGCGCATGTTCATTTTCTTTTGCTTGGATTTATCGCTATGATGATTTATTCGGTCGGCTACCACGTCCTGCCCAGATTCAGCGGATTTAATCTATACAGCGAGCTTCTTATAACGGTTCAATTTTATTTGACTAATATCGGCTTAATCGGAATGGCTTTAACCTGGATTATTTTAAAAGATGCAGCGTCGGGATTTTATCAGGTTTTAATCCTCGGTTCATTTGCATCTATGGAATTTATAGGAATTTGCATTTTTGTCTTTAATAATATTATGACATTGTCCGGTAAGGGCGGGAAAATGACGCCTTAATAAGATTTGCCGTTTTATTTAAGCCGCAAAATCTTGTGCAGTTGTATCCCTAATCTAACGTTTAAACCGTCTTTTAAAATTTTTTCCGCCAATTCTTTGGAAGTCACAGAACCTTCAACCGCAGAAAATATCAGTTTGATAGTGTTAATTTTATTTATTTTTAAAAAATATTTTGCGAAATCGTAATCTTCGTCCGTTCCTATAACAAACTTTACCTCATCGGACATGCTTATATATTTTAAATTTTCGTGATTAAATTCTTTTGAATGACCGCTTGACGGGCATTTTACGTCTATAATTTTAACAACATTAGGATGCACTTTTTTAAGGCTTATAGTTCCGTTTGTTTCCAATAAAACAGTATATTTTAATTCTATCAGCTTGTTCATAAGTTCAAGCGATTCGTTTTGCATCATAGGTTCGCCGCCGGTAATTTCAATAAGTTTTATGCCGACAGGACCGGCGCCGCAAGCGGATTTTATTATATCGTTTATATCAAACTGTTTAGAATTTTTTATGTCCAATGCTTCTTTAGTGTCGCAGTAACCGCATGTCAAATTGCATCCGGCAAGCCTTATAAATTTACAGGGGTATCCCGAATATGAAGATTCGCCCTGAATGCTGTAAAAAATGTCGTTTACGTACATTTACAATTTGAATATTTTTATTAACTGTTATATAATTAAAAATAAAGAGAGGTATAAATTTTATGTTTGGAATAGGCGCACCTGAATTAATCATTATAGCGGTAATAGCGTTACTCATATTCGGACCTTCTAAACTGCCGGAACTCGGAAAAACTTTAGGTAAAGGTTTAAGGGAGTTTAAAAAAGCTTCGTCAGACTTAAAAGAGCAGGTAAATCCACTAAACGATATTGACGATAACGGTGCCGATAAACCTGAACATGAAGCAACAAGCCCTGCGCTTATAGAAAATAAAACGCAAAAAACAAAAAAAACCGTTAGAAGAAGAACGGCTGTCAAAAATAAAAAATCGCCTGCAACGGATTCAAGCAATACGTCGCAAAGAAAACCAAAAGCTCCGGCAAAAACTAAATCTACCAAAAATTAAAATTATTTAAATATCCAAATTAACAACCCGAAGAGCATTGTCTTCGATAAATTTGCGTCTCGGCTCAACCCTGTCTCCCATAAGAATATCAAATATTCCGTCGGCTTCTATCAGGTCGTTTATATTGACTTTTATAAGTGTCCTTGTTTCTTTATTCATAGTCGTCTCCCAAAGCTGTTCGGGGTTCATTTCTCCAAGTCCCTTATATCGTTGAATAGATATATTTTGCGGCGCTTTCGATTTAATAATATCGTAAAAATCGTCCATATTTTTTACTTCGTATTTTTTCGATTCGGCTAAGATGACTACGTTTGAAAATTCAAGAGATTTTATATCTTTTCCTAAACTATATACGGTTTTATAATCTACCGATTCTAAGAATTTTTTATCTAAATAGACGGAAGGAATAAAATTTTTAAATTTTACGGTTATTTTATTATAATCTTCAAAATCTTCATCGCTTTTTACCTCGGCGGCGCATCCCGTATCTTTTAGGAAATTTAAGACGGCGGATAACTTATCCTGCGGTCCTTCTTTGAGCAAGTTTTTTGAAGATATATCGTTGCCGATTAAATATTCGATTACATCGCCTGATATATGTGTCTTATTTAATTTGTCTAAAAGATTTCTGTACTTTTTAATCTTATTTATAGAGTCTTTTATCCAGTTTTTATCTAAAATAATATCTGCAGCATTTTCCTGCTTCTTATATACGCTTATAGAATTTAAAGATTCGTTAATAATAAAAGCGTCTAAACTGTCGTCATCCTTGAGATATACTTCGTTATTTCCCCTTTTTACCCTATAAAGCGGCGGAAGGGCAATATAAAGATAGCCGTTTTCTATAATTTCTTTCATATACCTGTAAAAGAAAGTTAAAAGCAAAGCTCTTATATGCGAACCGTCGACGTCGGCATCGGTCATTATTATTATCTTGTGATAGCGAAGTTTGGCGAGATTAAAAAAACTTTCTTCTTTTTTTGAAGTCCCTGAGGTAATTCCGCCGCCTAATGCCGTAATTAATATTTTAATTTCTTCTGAACCGAGCATTTTTTCGAGTCTTGCCTTTTCTACGTTTAAAATTTTACCTTTGAGCGGCAAAATAGCCTGATATTTTCTGTCCCTGCCCTGCTTGGCACTGCCTCCCGCGGAATCTCCTTCTACGATATAAATTTCGCACTGTGCCGGATCTTTTTCTTGACAATCGGCTAATTTTCCGGGCAAGGAAGAAAAATCGAGCAGGCTTTTTCTTCTTACGAGTTCTTTTGCTTTTCTTGCAGCTTCTCTTGCCCTTGCGGCATCTAAAGCTTTTTCTACTATGATTTTTGCTGTTTGAGGATTTTCGTCGAAAAATTCTGTTAATTTTTCATTCAGTAAAGATTCTACTATGCCTTTTATATAACTATTTCCAAGTTTAGTTTTAGTCTGCCCTTCAAACTGCGGATTAGGCATTTTAACGCTTATGACCGCCGTTAATCCTTCCCTCACGTCGTCGCCGGATATCTGAATAGTTTCATTGCGTTTGCCGCCCCTGTCTTTAAAGTTATTCGCATTGGCGACGTAATAATTATTAATTACTCTTGTTAATGCGGATTTAAAACCTACTAAATGGGTTCCGCCTTCTCTTGTATTTATATTATTGACATATGAATACAATATTTCCGAATAACCGTCGTTATACTGCAAAGCTATATCGGTAATAACGTCGTCTTTTTTCGCCGTAATAAAAATAGGTTCTTTAACTAAAATATTTTTATTCTGGTTTATATATTCTACGAAAGATTTAATTCCTCCGTCATATTTAAAATCATGAGATTTATCGTTAATTTCGTCTATTATATTTATATGTATTCCGGCGTTTAAAAAAGCAAGCTCTCTTAACCTGTTAGATAAAATATCGAAATCGAAACTATTGCGTTCCATAATTTCAAAATCGGGTATAAATGTAACGGATGTTCCTCTTTTATTTGTTTTTTCGCATTTTTCAAGTCTGCCGAGCGGTTTTCCTTTACTGTAACTTTGCCTATAAACATATCCGTCGCGGTAAATTTCTATATCTAACTTTTGAGAAAGCGCATTGACTACGGAAATACCGACACCGTGGAGGCCTCCCGAAACTTTATACGACTTCTTATCGAATTTTCCGCCTGCATGCAGAACGGTAAGAACGACTTCGGCGGCCGAAACTCCCTGCGGTTCATGTATGTCGACGGGTATTCCCCTACCGTCGTCTTCAATAGAAATAGAGCCGTTTATATTAATTCTGACGAATACATTTTTACAGTAGCCTGCAAGGGCTTCATCTATACTGTTATCTACTACTTCATAAACTAAATGATGGAGTCCTTCTATACCGGTAGAACCTATATACATTCCCGGCAGTTTTCTAACCGCTTCCAATCCTTCTAAAACTTGTATATCGGAACTTTTATACTCTTCTTCAATACTCATTAATAACCTCTTTTTTATTATTTTCAGTATCTCATCGGCATAAATACGCCTATTACGTTTTGAATTGAATTTTCTTTATTTTCGTCTTCTTTAGCAGTTTTTTCCGAAGCTATATACGGCTCTATTACAAGCGGAGTATATATAGTATTAAATCTTACTTTTAAATTTTCTTCATCTATATTTGAAATAAAATCCAGTATATACCTTGAATTTAATTTAATGCTTATAGGTTCTCCCTTATAATTAATTTCTAATTCGTCGTTTCCTTCGCCGACGTTTGCATTCACGGTTTTAACAGACAGATTATTTTCGCTGAAACTAAGTTCGATGGAATGGCTTTTTTCTTCTGCAAGAAGCGATATCATTTTAATAGAATTATACAGTTTTTTTGTATTTATTATCGAAATTTTATAACCGTCCTTAGGAAGTACCGTATTATAATCAGGAAATTTACCTTCTATAAGCCGGGAAATAAATTTTGTATTTTTACCGGCGTTTTCCGTTTGATTTTCAAATTCAAAAATTACGTTATTTGAATTAATTATAATTTTAATAATACCGTCTTTATCTAATTTTATAATCTCTGACAATACTTTTTTTGGAATTATTATACCTGTTTTTAATAATTCATAAATTCCGCCGCTTTTGCCGCCTTTATAATTTATTTCATTTTGCGCTATAGACAGCCTGTGTCCGTCGGTCGCAACCAACCTTATGTAATCTTTACCTTCTACTTCCGTCAAAACAAAGTAAACTCCTGTAAGGTTTCTTTTTGTATCTTCCGATGCTGCGGTCGAAAAAATTACTTTACTAATAAGATTTTTAAGAATTTTAAATTCAATACTAAAGCTGTCGTCGGATTTAAAATCTAAAATATTTGGAAAATCGCCGACTGGAACCGTGGTTAGCTTAAAAATAGATTTTTTATAATTTATTACCGCTATGCCGTTCTCGTTCTCAGTAAAATTTATCGATAAATTTTGACTGTCTTCGGAAAATTCTTTGATAATATTAAATAACTTTTTTGAATTTACGGTAATTTTGCCTTCCGATATTATTTCTGCGTTACAGTATGCGATGATAGAAATTTCCAAATCGGTGACGCTAATTTTAATAAGATTATTATCTATGCTTTCTATCAGGACATTAGAAATAATCGGCATCGACCCTTTTTTTTCGGAAATACCCTGTGTTAAAGACAGACATTCAATAAAATTCTTTTTTTTAATATTAAAATTTAACATATTTTGCGGTGTTTATTATTATATTATAATTAATTTTAAAAACCTTAATAGTAATAGTAGCGTCTAAAAAGTTTAAAAATAACTAAGCAATTAAACTTATTAGTATTTTTTTGTTTAAAAATATGTGTTATTTTTTACGTCTTTTCTTTTAAAAATGTTTAATTCTTTTACCGTGAAAAAATTAAACATAAAATTAACATACTTTCAAACAGAATTATTTTTTAATTATTTTAATAATATTATTTAACGTTTTTTCTAATCCTTCATTATTTTTAAGGTTCTTCTTTACTTTATTAACGGCATAAATTATAGAAGAATGATCTTTTCCGCCGAATTTATCTCCTATTTCGGGAAAAGACAGTTCGGTATATGTTCTTATTAAATACATGGCAATTTGGCGCGGTTCGACAAATTCTTTTAATTTTTTATTTGATTTAATATCGGCTATTTTAATATTAAAATAATTACACACCGATTTTATAACATTTTCAGCCGTAATAACTTTCTCGTTTTCTTTTAATAAATTAGAAGTAGCCTCGATTGCAATATCGATATCTATAGGTCTTCCCGTAAAAGAAGAGTACGCAGATATTTTAATCATAGCCCCTTCTAATTCCCTTATGTTAGAATTAATTTTATTGGCTAAAAGATTTATAACTTCGTCCGGAAAATTTATATTGTTTAAAATAGCTTTCTTTTTAAGGATTGCTACTCTTGTTTCAAAATCCGGAGGCTGAATGTCCGCTATTAATCCCCATTCAAATCTCGACCTAATTCTTTCTTCCAAGCTTACTATATCTTTAGGTATTTTATCGCTTGAAACCACGATCTGCTTTTGGTTTTCATATAATGCGTTAAAAGTATAAAAAAACTCTTCCTGAGTTCTTTCTTTGCCTGCAATAAACTGTATATCGTCTATAAGTAAAACATCTACGTTTCTATATCGGTTTCTAAAATCCACCATTTTATCGTCCCTGATGGATGTAATCATTTCATTTGTAAATTTTTCGGAGGATACGAGATAAACGTTTAAATTTTTTTCTTTTATTATTTTATTGGCTATAGCGTTAAGCAGATGTGTTTTTCCAAGTCCCACGTCGCTGTATATAAACATAGGATTATAAGTCTGCCCGGGCAGATTAGCTACGGCGACGCTTGCCGCATGCGCAAACTGATTGCCGGAACCTATTACAAAATTTTCAAAGGTATATTTTTCGTTTATATTAAGATATTCTTTTTTTAAACATTTTTTATTTTCGGCAGTTTTTTCTTTAACTTCGGTTTTTAAATTTACAGGCGATAAATTTATATTACCGCCGATGCTATTATTATTTTTAACAATGAAATTATTTTCGGAAGCTTCGTTAATATTATAAATCATATTAAGATCTTCGGCGTTGTTTAAATTTTTCCATATATTTACAATAATTTCACGGTAAGATTCGTTAATAATATCCTTAAAAAATTTATTCGGCACTGAAAATATAAGCGTATTGTCGTTTAAAGATATATCGGCAGGATTAAACCATATATTAAAATTGCTGTCGCCGATTTCTTTTTTTAATTCACTTAGTAGAGGTTCAATTTTATCCATAATAAATTAAACAATGTTATCAACAATTGTTGATAAGTCAAATATGTCTTTAATTACAATAACTTATATTTAAAATTTAGCGTTAAATCGGGCTTTATTTTTTAATTTTTCATGGAAATATTTTCAGTATAAAACTTAACAAATTCAACATTATCAAATTTTAAAATATATTTCAATTATATTTCAATAATTTTTTTCTTATAAAATCAATGCGTTAAATATTTTAATATCACATATAGCCTTTTATTACCGCAAGTTAAGCAATAATCAAAAATAAAAACTGCTTGACATTCGTAGTATTATTTGTTTTAATTAAAATTTATCTCATTAAAAATTATATTATTAATAAAACGGAGCAATCGTTATGAAAAGAACTTTTCAACCAAGTAAATTAAAAAGAAAAAGGACGCATGGTTTTTTAAGCAGGATGAGCACTAAAAACGGAAGATTGGTTTTATCGAGGCGCAGAAGAAAGGGCAGGAAAATACTTGTTCCGGTAATAAGCTCTAAATAGTTTTGCATATTTTAGCTTTATTTATATAATGTCTGAAAAAAATTTCAAATTAAATAAAGACATTAAACTAAAAGATAAAAGCCACATAAATTATATTTTTAAACAAGGATTTAAAGGGCCGCAAAAAGTTTCGGTCATTTATTATGTTGGGTCCGATAGCTTTAAATTTTTAATTACGTTTAAAAGAAAGCTTCTTAATTCCGTTAAAAGAAACAAATTTAAGAGAATAATAAAAGAATTTATAAGGCTAAACCAGTATAATCTTAAAAAAATAGATTGCGCAGTATTATTAGTTAAAATTCCTCCTTCTAAAATTCATCTGCTAAAAGAGCTTGAATTTTTAATACAAAATGAAAATTTTAAATAAATTTTTTATAATACTTATTAATTTTTACAGAAAACTTATATCTCCATTATTGCCGCAAAGCTGCAGATTTTACCCGACTTGTTCCGAGTATGCCGTAGAATGTTTTCAAACTTTCGGTTTTTTTAAAGCTTTTTTTTTATCTTTATATAGGATTATCAGATGCAATCCTTTGTCGAAGGGCGGTTACGATCCGGTAGATAAGCATGCGCATTGAACTTATTTGATTTAAATTCATTTACAGTAAAAGGAGTTTTTTTGGAAAAGAGAATAATTATAGCTTCAATTTTATCGGTTGTTTTAATATTAGCATGGAGCTATTTTATGCCCCATGGGCAAAAAGCGCCGGCCGTAAATAAACAAACTGCCGCAGTAAATAAAGTTTCAAATTTAAAACGCAAAGAAAACGTTAAAAATTTGAGAAAAATTATTCCTCTTAGATCTAAAAAAATAAAAAAATTAATTTCTATATCAAATTCGCTGAAAAGCATTAAAACGGTATCTTATAAAGGAAATACGATTCATGCAAATTTCGATAAATATACAGGCGCAATAGACGGCTTAAAACTTTTAAACTATTCTTACACCGAAAAAAATTCAAAAAATAAGGTTAATCTATCTAATTATAAAAATATTCCCGAAGTAATTAACTTTGTATCAAAAAATCAAAACGTTCCGATAAAATTAATCAACATAATAAAGAAAAAAAAATCGGTAAAATTTATCTATAATATAAACGGCAAAGCTATTCTTACAAAAGAATATAAGTTTTACGACGATAAGTATCTTATAGCGGCGTCGGTTTATATTAAAAATATTAGCAATAAACCGTACAAGATTAGAGGCAGGTTTATTCTTTCGGCAGGTTTAAAACCGGCTTCGTCGAAAAGCCCTAATTTTGTTAATTTTACCCCTGCGGTTTATATTAATAAAAGCTTTCAAACCCCTGCTATTAACAATAAAGAAAAATTTACGGGGAATATTTCTTTTGCAGGTTTTAATTCTAAATATTTTTTACTTTCGGCTTTATCGCCCGGCATTAACGTAACTGCAGAAAAAAAAGGCAATATAATTTCTTTTATTATTCCTGAAACGCTGTCGGCGGCTTCCGGCAAAACAGTAGAAACATCTTTAAAATTTTACGGCGGACCAAAAAAATTATCCCTGCTAACCCCTCTTGGGCATAATCTTAGTTCTACTTTAAACTTCGGGTTTTTCGGATTTTTTTCAATAATCTTACTCCATATACTCGAATTTTTCTACGCCTATGTTCATAATTACGGAGTCGCGATTATACTTCTCGTTTTAGCCATAAGGATAGTTTTTTATCCGCTTACCTATACCGGTTTCAAATCTATGAAGCAGATGCAGAAATTAACGCCTAAGATTAACGAAATGCGCGAAAAATACAAAGACAACAAAGCCGAATTAAACAAGAAAATTATGGAACTTTATAAAGAAAGCAGAGTTAACCCTTTTGGCGGATGCCTTCCGATGCTGTTGCAGATTCCGGTTTTTTACGGTTTGTATGAAGCGCTTTTAATATCGATACAGCTCAGGAATGCGCCCTTTATCTTATGGATACATAATCTTTCCGTTCAGGATCCTTATTATATCCTGCCTATTTTAATGGGTTTGTCAATGCTGATTTCCCAAAAAATGAACCCTATGGTCGGAGATCCGGCGCAGGCTAAAATAATGCTGATTCTTCCCGTCGTTTTTACCTTTATTTTTATTCATTTTCCCGCAGGTCTTCTTTTATACTGGACGGTCAACAATCTTTTAACCATTGCTCAGCAGTATATTATAAATAGAAAATTTGCGTAACTTTCTTTTTACGGCGCCATGTCTTCTTTAAAAAATGAAATAGATACTATTTGCGCTATTTCTTCTCCTTCAGGCGAAGGAGCAATCAGTATTATAAGGGCATCCGGCGAAGACTGTCTGCATATACTTAAAAAAATTTTCAAGCCTTACCGTAAAGATTTATCCGATATAAAATCCCGTTTTTTATATACGGGACGTATATTCGATTTTCAGACCGAATCGTTCGTGGACGAAGCCGTTTGCGTTTTCATTAAATGTCCCGATTCTTATACCGGAGAAGATATGTTTGAGATATATCCCCACGGCGGAGTATTCAATACGAAATATATACTGGAAATAATATTAAAATCCGGCGCAAGGCTTGCATATAACGGCGAATTTACCAAAAGAGCCTATCTAAATAATAAAATCAGCCTTATAAAAGCAGAAGCTATTCTGGAAATAATCAAGGCTAATTCTTTAAAAACTTTAGTTATCGCAAACAACGAACTCAGCGGTCTATTAGAAAAAAAAATAGAAAAAATTAAAGAAGATTATCTTTATATGCTTGCTTCCGTCGAAGCATTAATAGATTTTCCGGAGGAGGAATTTGAAAATGTTAACGCCGATTTTCTAAAAAAGTCCGAGGAGGCGGCCGGATTAATCTCAGCGCTTATAGAATCTTACGAGAATTACGAGCTGAACAAGCGCGGTTTCAGCATAGTAATAGCCGGAGCGCCTAACGTTGGAAAGTCGAGCATATTAAACAGGCTCGTCGATAAAAAAAGAGCAATAGTTTCCGATACGCCCGGCACGACAAGGGATTATATCGAAGAAAACCTGTTTTTATCCAATAAACCCGTTAAAATTATAGACACGGCAGGATTAAGGAAAACTGAGAATGCGATAGAATATGAGGGGATAAAAGGGAGCTATAACCAGATTAAAAATGCCGATGCCGTTTTATATGTTTTCGACGTTAACGATTTAGCAGAGAATGAAATTTTAAGAGATATATTGGAAGAAAAAAAAGAAAACGTTATTCCCGTCGTAAATAAATTAGATACCACAGGCGTTAAAAACTTAAAAACGGTAGAAAATAAAATTATTAAGGAATTTAAGTTTACTAATAATCCTGTTTTTATAAGCGCCAAAACCGGTGAGGGTTTTGAGTCAATGAAAACGGCTCTGCACGATATTATTGTCAAGGCCGAAAGCGGCGTTAAAGATGACGTCGGTATTACGACTATGAGGCAGAAAAACTTGCTTCTAAGATCCTTAAATTTTTTAGAAAGCGCGAAAGAAAAATTTATAGAAGGCTCTCCTTTAGAGCTGATATCGATAGACTTAAGGGACGGCATTAAATATCTTGACGAAATAATCGGCGGAGTAACCAACGAAGACGTTTTAGACGTGCTTTTCAAAGAATTCTGCATAGGCAAATAAAAACCAGCCGTTAAAAATTTATCGTTTTTAGATTATAATAATATAGAAACAATAAATTAAAACTTTTAAAACATATAATTAATGGCTATGGAAAATAAAAATAGTACGAATAGTTTTGATGTAATCGTGGTAGGCGCAGGACATGCAGGCATTGAGGCTTCTCTTGCTTCGGCAAGGATGGGGCTGAACGTTGCCGTTATTACGATTAATTTGGATAATATCGGGCAGATGTCATGCAATCCCGCTATAGGAGGGCTTGCAAAGGGGCATCTCGTACGCGAAATCGATGCGCTCGGCGGAGAGATGGGGAAAGCTATAGACAAAACCGGCATTCAGTTTAGAACCCTCAATACCAAAAAAGGTCCTGCGGTCAGGTCGTCGCGCGCACAGGCGGATATGTTTAAGTATAAAACCTACATGAAAACCGCTTTGGAATCGGAACATAACTTAACGATTATTCAGTCTATGGTCGATTCTCTGACCGTAAAAAACGGTAGAGTATCTGGAGTAGTTTTGTGGACGGGGGAAGAACTGTTTGCGGATGCAGTTGTATTAACGACGGGAACTTTTTTAAGAGGACTGGTGCATATAGGCCTTTTTAACTATAAAGCCGGAAGAGCGGGTGATTTTGCTTCAAATAAGCTTTCTTTAAGCTTAACAGAAAACGGTCTTGAAATTGGAAGGCTTAAAACGGGAACGACGCCGCGATTGGACGGAAGGACTATAAATTTTTCCGAGCTTGAAGAACAAAAAGGAGAGGACGATTTTATCCCGTTTTCTATGGCGGATAAAAAGGTAAACAACGAAATAAGCTGCTATATAACATATACCAACAAAAATACGCACGACGCAATTTTAAAAGACTTGGATAAGTCTCCTTTGTATTGCGGGGTTATTAAAGGAATAGGACCCCGATACTGTCCGTCCATAGAAGATAAAGTAGTTAGGTTTAAAGATAAAGAAAGGCACCAGATATTTTTGGAAAGGGAAAGTTTAGATTCTGTAGAATATTATCCTAACGGGCTTTCAACCAGTCTGCCTTTAAATACCCAGATTAACTTTTTAAGAAGCGTTAAAGGGCTTGAGAACGTAAAAATTATGAGACCCGGCTATGCCATAGAATATGATTACGTTTTGCCTACACAGCTTAATCGTTCTTTGGAAACTAAAAAAATAGAAGGGCTTTTTTTGGCGGGGCAGATTAACGGAACATCCGGCTACGAAGAAGCCGCCGCGCAGGGTATTATTGCCGGAATTAACGCCGCTTTAAAAATAAAAGGGGAACAACCTTTGATTTTAAGAAGGGACGAGGCATATATCGGGGTTTTGATAGACGATTTAATAACTCTCGGTACTGCCGAACCATACAGAATGTTTACCTCCCGCGCCGAATACAGACTGCTTTTAAGGGAAGACAACGCAGATTTCAGGTTGTGCGAATTCGGTAAAAAAGCCGGACTTTTAGACGACGAAAGATATTTTATATACAAAGAAAGATTAGGCGGGTTTAACAAATTAATTTCTTTTTTAAAGACATACGAAAAAGGCAGGTATTACGACCTCTTGAAACGCCCCGATATTTATCTGGAAAGTATCGCGCCGGAATTAAACGAAGAGCTAAATAAATTCGGCAAAGATATAATTGACAGAGTGGAGCTTTTTGTTAAATATGAAGGCTATATTTCAAGGCAGAAAGAGGAGATAGACAGGTTAAAAAAGTTTGACGATTTTAAAATTGAAAGCGGCATGGATTTTAATTCTATTCCTGGATTGTCAATAGAAGTCGTAGAAAAACTCAATAAAATACGTCCTAAGACTATATCGGAGGCAAGCAGGATTTCAGGCATAACTCCTGCGGCGGTCGGTATTTTATTAATGAGATGCCGAAAATAAAATAATATTAAAAATCTTAATGTTTCACATGCAACATACCCCATTTTTTTTCTTGACATATTTTTTTTAAAATAGCATACTCTTAGTATAAGCAAACCATAAAATTAATTAAAATATAGGAGGCTGTTTATGCGAAGTGAGCCCGACAGTAGCGATTATTGTTTGAATTCAAAAAAAATCGATAATAGCTTTAATACTTCATTAGCCTTAGAATGTTTATTTAATTTTAACTTTCCTTTATAAACTTTGTAATATTAATATTCATCTCTTTCTAATGAACGGTTAAAGCTGTTTATCATGAAGGAGACTAAATATGAAAGATGATTACAAAGACAAACTCGACAACCTCCCGGTAGATATTAAGCTTAGAGCGGCAGACAGGCTTAAAATCCATCTTATGAGACAAAAATACGGCTATTTTTCCCGTCTTTGTCTTTTAATGGCGCTTATAGGTCCCGGAATACTCGTTATGATTGCCGACAACGATGCCGGCGGCGTCATGACTTATGCGCAGACCGGCTCTATATTCGGAATCGGTTTTTTTATTCCTTTTATGATAGTAATGCTGCCGGTGGCTTATATAGTGCAGGAGATGACCGTGAGGCTCGGCGCAGTAACGCACAGAGGGCATGCGGAAATGATATGGAAAAGATATGGAAAGTTCTGGGGAGCTTTTTCCTTAATCGACCTTGTCATAGCAAACGTATTGACTTTAATAACGGAGTTTATAGGCATCACTATAGGCATGCGCGTTTTTGGGGTCCCGCCGCTTATTTCTTCGATAGCGGCCGTTCTTATTATAGCTTCTATTCAGCTTTTTTTACGCTATTTTGCATGGGAGTGGATTAGTTTAAGCATAGCCGCGTTTAACCTGGTATTCGTTCCTTTAGTTTTTTTTGTTCCTCATTTGCACTGGGGAGCGGTTGCAAGAAGTTTTGGAACTTGGCATATACCGGGAGGCGTGACTTCGCTTTTTATATACGTAGTTCTTGCAAATTTAGGCACTACCATAGCTCCATGGATGCTTTTTTTTCAGCAGTCGTCGGTCGTAGATAAAGGTCTTACGGTAAAAGATATCAGGGACGGCCAGATAGATACGTTTATAGGCTCGGTATTTATGGTAATAGTCGCAATAGCCATTATACTAATTACCGCCGGAACGGTTTTCGGCTTGACCCATACCCCTAATCTTGACATACAGACTATTCTTTCGGCAATCTCTTCAAAAATGGGACCTCTTGCCATGAGACTTTTTGCTCTCGGATTAGTCGAAGCAGGTCTTATTGCTGCAATAGCGATATCCGCAAGCACTTCCTGGGCAATGGGGGAAGCTTTCGGCTGGCCTAAAAGCATCAATATGCCGCCTCTGGAAGGTTGGAAATTTTACCTTCCGGGCGTTATAAGCCTTTTAATTGCAGGAGGTATAGTTTTAATTCCCAATGCGCCTTTAGGTTTTTTAAACTTAACGGTCCAGGTAGTTGCGACAATTTTTATGCCTGCGGCAATGATGTTTCTTCTGCTTCTTTTAAACGATAAAGAGATAATGGGCGTGCATGTAAATAAACGCTGGCAGAATGTATCGGCGTTTACGATAGTAGGATTTTTGATAATTATGAATTTTATGTATGGTTTAACGGTCGTATTTCCCCATTTATTAGGATAACGGTAAATAAATTCAATAAATTGATATAATTTAATTTTAATTGTAAGAGGCGCAATATGAAAAATAATAAAAAAACTTCAAAAGATATTAATCTCGACGAAGACTGGGAAGATTTTATAAAGGAAGAAGGGCTAATAGATTATAATAAAATACCGGTGCAAAAAGCCGAAATTAAAGGATGGGTGCAAATAGCTTTCTGGTTTCTTAGAGTTTATATATTAGTAATGATTATAATGGTAATTATAGGTTTTTCGAGGATTCATTAAAGCGGCGGAGACGAAATGGAAATAAAATATTCAGTGTGTCCTCACGACTGTCCGGATACATGCGCTTTAAAGGTTGAAATCGATGACGGAAAAATCGTTAAAGTCGCAGGCGACCCCTCGCATCCCGTAACAAAAGGCGTTATCTGCGAAAAAGTAAGGGCTTATCCCGAGCGCATTTACGGGAACCGTATACTTTATCCGATGCGCAGAACCGGAAAAAAGGGCGCAAGCGAATTTAAAAGAATAAGCTGGAACGACGCAGTCTACGAAATTGCTAAACGCTGGAAAGAGCTTATTTCTAAATACGGTTCGGAAAGCATTATGCCTTATTCTTACGGCGGAACGGAAGGCATAATCAACAAATCAAGCATGGACAGGCGCTTTTTTAATAAAATCGGATCTACGGCTCTTGACCGCACTATCTGTTCTGCAGCCGGCAGTTTAGGCTATCAGCTCGCTTACGGAGAGTCTAAAGGGGTAAATCCGTTAGATACCGTTAATGCAAAGTTGATAATATTCTGGGGGATAAACGCTTTAGAAACAAATATGCATCAGGCGCTTTTAGCCGAAGCCGCACGGAAAAAAGGCGCTAAAATAATTGCCGTAGACGTTCACCTGAATAAAACGGCAAAATGGGCAGACGATTTTTATATGATTCTGCCCGGTTCGGACGGAGCGCTTGCTTTGGGCATTGCGCATATTATATTAAGAGATAATTTAGAAAATAAGGTATTTTTAGAAAAATATTCTTTCGGATTCGACGAATTTCGCAAAAAAACGGAAGAATATCCGCCTGATAAAGTCGCAGGTATCACAGGTCTTGCAAAAGAGCGTATAGAATATTTAGCAAAACTTTACGCAGAAACTAAACCGTCGTTTTTAAGAATAGGAAACGGGCTTCAGCATCATAAAAACGGAGGTATAAATACATGGCTTATTTCACTTCTGCCCGCTTTAACCGGCGCATGGTCGGATAAGGGCGGAGGAGCGTTAAAATCTAATTCCGGATATTTTCCTTTAAACGAAGAGGCTTTAAAAAGGCCCGATTTATTGAAAAAACCGGTAAGAACCGTAAATATGGTTCAACTAGGAAAAGCTTTATGTGAACTTGACAACCCCGCTATTATGTCTTTGTATGTTTACAACAGTAATCCCGCAGTCGTGGCTCCCAACCAAAACTTAGTGATTAAAGGGCTTGCAAGTGAAAATCTGTTTACGGTTGTTCACGAGCAGACTATGACGGATACGGCAAAGTGGGCGGATATTATACTTCCGGCAACTACGAGTTTTGAACATTCAGATATTTACGTAAGCTACTGGCATACTTTTATTCAGTGGGCGGAACCCGTCATACGCCCTGTAGGAGAGGCAAAGCCTAATATCGAAGTATTTAAACTTATCGCCTATGCTTTAGGTTTTAAAGACGAATGTTTTTCGGATTTAGAACAGGATATAGCGCAGCAGGCTCTTGATATTCCTTACTGGAAAGAAAGAGGAATAACTTTTGAAAGGCTTAAAAAAGAAAGATTTATTAAGATCGAAACGGAAGACAATCCCTTTAAATTCGATAAACTAAACACTTCTTCGGGTAAAATAGAGTTTAAAAGTAAAAAAGTTTCGGCTTACGGACTTTCGGAGGTTCCGCAGTTTAATCCTATTAACGAGTATTATGATTTGCAGAAAACCGGATTTAACAAAGGTAATTTTGCATCGAATCCTAATTACCCTTTAACTTTCGTCAGTCCTCCCAACCACTTTTTTTTAAATTCTTCTTTTGCCGGCGTTTCTTCTTTAAAAGCAAAAGCCGCCGAACCTTTTTTAGAAATTAATCCTAAAGACGCCGAAGACAGAGGAATTAAAGACGGAGATTTAGTCAGGATAGAAAACGAGCAGGGCGGATTATCTATAAAAGCTAAAGTTTTAAATTCCGTTCTGCCCGGAGTAGTCGTTTCCGCCGGTTTATGGTGGAAAGACGATTACGTAAACGGTTCGGGCGTAAACGCTTTGACCCCCGACGATTTGTCGGATATAGGCGACGGCGCCACCTTTTTTTCCTCCTTTGTCGAAGTTAAAAAAATCTAAAAAATGTTCTTGCTATTTTTTAAGCATTTGCTATAATTAAAAAGTTTTGACTTTAAATATAAAATACGGAGGATTAAGTTTTGATATTAAATGGATAACCTTAAACATAAAGGGATATTCAGATATATTTTTAATTGTCTGACCATTTTATCCGCCGCGTTTTTTACGGTTTTAAGCATATATTATTTTAAAAGCGAATTTATCGTACAATCCTCTTTTATAAATTTTTCTTTCAAATTTGACGCTCTTTCCTTATTTTTTGTAATATTCATATCTTCTATTTCCCTGTTTATTTCGATTTTTTCGATAAAATACGGTGATAAATACGACGATAAACCTTCCCTGTTTGTATATTCTTTTTTATTTATTGTATCTATGCTCATTCTCGTTATAAGCAACGATATGCTGACTTTTTTGATTTTTTGGGAATTGATGTCCATTTTTTCTTTTCTTTTGGTTATTTACGAAGGGAACGAAGAATCCAGAAAGGCCGGTTTTTTATATTTTTTAATGACGCATATAGGCACTATTCTTATAACCGCAGCTTTTATAATGCTTTATTTAAAAACGTCGTCTTTTTCTTTCGATTACTATAAGGGTGCGGCGGGAATTATAATACTGGCTTCTGCAATAACCGGATTTTCTATTAAAGCGGGCATTATGCCTTTTCATACATGGCTGCCTTATGCCCATCCGGTTGCGCCTGCAAATATATCGGCAGTTATGTCTGGCGTTATGGTAAATATGGCTATCTACGGTATTTTAAAATTTTTATTCGTATTCAGTTTGGGGTCTAACTCGTTTCTTGGAATTATACTTCTCGTCATAGGAGCCTTATCGGCTCTCTTGGGAATTATGTATGCCATGGTGCAGAAAGATATTAAAAAACTGCTTGCATTTTCCACTATAGAAAATATGGGAATAATTTTTATGGGGATCGGTATATCGTACTGGGCGCGCATAGAAAATTTTAAATCTTTGGAATATCTTGCAATGATAGCAGTCCTTCTGCATATAATCAATCACGGTTTAAGCAAAAGTTCGCTTTTTATGGGTTCGGGTCTTATAGACAAATATACGCATACGAGAAATATGGAAAAACTCGGCGGACTTTCAAAAAAAATGGGTCAATTGTCCGTACTGTTTCTTATCGGCGTAATGTCTATTTCGGCTATGCCTCCTTTAAACGGGTTTTTAAGCGAGTGGTATTTGTATATTTCTTTAATAGGTTCGGTTTTTACGGGAAACATGTATATGGTTTATTTTTCGATAATATCCATAGCCCTTTTGTCTCTTGCCGGAGCCGCCGCAGGCGCCGCTTTCACGAAATTATTCGGAATAACTTTTCTGGGAAAACCGAGGACGGCTAATGCAGAAAATGCAAAAAAATCGCATGTTATCGAAAGAATAGGAATTGCGCTACCCGTTCTTTTGTGCATTTATATAGGCGTTTATCCGTATCAGATAATTTCAGGTTTAAATTCCGTGATTTTTTATTTGACGGGAGGAACGGTAAATCCAAATCCGTTTACGGCAGTCCGCGCCGTAAAAATTCAATCGTTTTCTTTGTATGCTCCTGCTATAATAGCCGCCATGTTTATCGTCCTATTATTAATAATTATTTTCTATTTTAAGATATTCGCTTCCTATAAAAAAAGAGTGTTTGAAACATGGGCATGCGGACTTGACGAAAAAAATTCTAAAGCCCAGTATTCCGGCAGCGGATTTTCCTCAAGCATAATGAAAGTATTTTCCTCTTTTTATTCGTCGGTTTCGGAAATTAACTTTGAAAAGGACGTAAAAAAATATTTCAGGTCTAAATCGGTTTATACCGAAGAAGTTAGCGATATCGTCGAAAAATATATATATATTCCCATCGGCAAATTATATTTTAAAATTTCCGAATTTTTTAACAGAGCCGCTAATTCGGCAAATATAAACGTTTCGCTTGGATATTTATTTTTAACTTTAATAGTCTGCATTATTATTTATATATTCATAATAAGATAATAGATAAAAAAACAAAAAATTATGCATTTTAACGGGCGTCATTTAATAATAGGCGTAATTCAATTTTTTATAGTGGTTTTACTTGCGCCTTTTTTTGCAGGTTTTATTCATAAATTGAAACAGCGGGCAAGAGGACAGAAAGGAATCAATATATTTCAGTTTTATACAAATTTTAATAAGTTATTAAAAAAAGAGATAGTTTTATCCAAAGACGCGACGTTTATATCCAATATAGCTCCTTATATAGTTTTTGTAACTTATTTAATTATAATATTAATGCTGCCGGCATTTTACAAATATTCCTTGCTCGGCATGTCTTCGGACGTAATTTTAATCGCATATTCTCTTGCGCTTGCCACCTTTTTTATGACTCTTTACGCTATGGATCAGGGAAGCGCTTTCGGCGGGCTCGGCGCCAGCAGGGAATGGTTTTTAACGGTTCTTTCAGAACCTTCTTTAATATTTATTTTTATATCGCTTGCCATCTATACAAGGCAGGGCAGAATTACGGATATTTTTTATGTCATTCAGAAAGGAGCAGAAAATGCTTTTGTGTACGGGAGCGGTTCAAGCACCGTATCCGTCGCCATACCTTTTTTGCTTTTTATTTCGCTTTTTATAGTAAGCATATCGGAAAATGCGAGGATTCCCATAGATAATCCGGAAACGCACCTTGAACTTACCATGTTTCATGAAGCAAATATCTTAGAGGCGAGCGGAAAGCATCTTGGACTGTACGAATATGGAAGTTATTTGAAACTTACAGTATTTTTGACCGTAATGTCGCTTATCCTGTTTCCGTATATGGCGGTAAATATTTATGAAGTCCCGTTGGCTTTTATTATTTATTTTTTGAAGATGATTGTCTTATGTATGCTAATCGCGGGCGTCGAATTAGTTAACCCTAAAATGCGCGTTTTCAGAGTGCCGAACATTCTTTCCGTCTCGTTCATACTGTCTTTGATAGCGATGATATTGTCGATCAGGAGATTTTAAAAATGATAATGGAAAAAATAGCCGAACTTTTTGTAATTTTAATACTTGTTTCGGTAGTGTTAAACGTCAGTTCGCCTTTTATAAAATTTGCCATCAAGCTTTATTCTTTTCAGTCGCTTATGCTGGCATTTTATATTTTAATGGGGGCAGTTCATTTTAACTCGGTAAATTTATACGGCTCTTTTTTAATTACTATAATTTTTAAGGTTATTTTAATTCCCTATTTTTTATTCAAAACGCTTAAAAAGGTTAAAATGGATAAAGAAATAAATATGTATATAGGCATACCCGAGGCGGTTGTTTTTGCAGGTTCTTTAACTTTGCTTTCCAATTTGATAGCCCAAAAAATCGTTAAGACCGGCATTACTTTCGGTTCTTTCGTGTTTACGATATCTCTTGCTACGTTTTTAATAGGGGCGATGCTTATGATAACAAGAAAAACTTTATTTTCGCAGATTATAGGATTTTTAACGATAGATAACGCAATTTTTTTGGCGGCAAACAGCATTACTCACGGAATGCCCCTTTTAGTCGAACTGGGCGTTCTTTTCGATCTTTTTGTCAGCATACTTATATTGTCGCTTCTGATATTAAACTTAAGGAGAAACGTTGCATCATAAACTTTTAGACTTAATATTAATACTTCCGGC
>JAJYWW010000169.1 GCA_021791295.1 bacterium
TTACCTACTGGAGCGGAATCAGGGGTGCGGTTCTGACCGCCGTTATGAAAGACGTAATAATTTTAATAACGGTCATAGTTATTATTATTTTCGTTCCTCTTGCATACGGCGGTTTTTCTCACGCATTTGCCGCGGCAGGGCATATAGGAGCCGGAAAAAAGCCACCCGTGGATTATGCGACACTGCCGCCTATGCTCGTAAACGCATATATAAGCCTCTTTATACTTAGCGCTCTTGCTCTTTATCTTTATCCTCACGCTATTAACGGCGTATTGAGCGCTAAAAGCGCTAAAAGCGTCAGGCTTAGCACCGCACTTCTGCCTATATACGGACTCGGGCTTGCTTTCCTGGCCTTATTCGGCATACTCGTATATTCGGTACCGGCAGCGCTTAAAACGGTAGGAGGAAACGGAACGCTCGTCGTTCCGGCTTTAATTCAATCCACTATGCCTTCATGGTTTACGGGTTTTGCTTTTTTGGGGATATTTATCGGGGGATTGGTTCCGGCGGCAATTATGGCTATATCGCAGGCTAATCTTTTGACGAGAAATATTATAAAAGAATTTAAACCCGACCTAAGCGGCGAAGCTGAAACTAAAATCGCGAAATGGTCGTCGGTAATTTTTAAATTTCTTGCATTAGGCTTTGTTTTTTTGGTTCCCGAAACATATTCGATACAGCTTCAGCTTCTCGGAGGAATACTTATAGTGCAGACCCTTCCCCCTATATTTATAGGTTTATACACTAAATGGTTAGATAAAAACGCTTTGATAGCAGGCTGGCTTGTAGGAACATTTTCAGGCATTTATTTCGTGCTTAAGGCTAACGCAGGACATCCGATAGTCACGACCTTCATGAAAACGCCCTACGGATTACTGTATGTTGCGCTCGTTGCGCTTATTTTAAACCTGGCAGTTACTATTATTTGGTCTATCATAGCGGGAGCTTTTAAAAAACCGGCTACTATTAGCTAACGGCAAAGAGGCAGGCATTAGAAAAAAATAAAACAAACAAAAACTCCCGACCGCGTTTAACGCTGTCGGGAGTAATAATATGGAGGCTGGCGTTTATAAAAGCGAAGCTTTTATGCCAGCCGCAGTGAATAAATATGACACCTTTATTTTTTATTATTATATTTTTATATTGTTAGATATTCTGCATAAGAAACAGGTTCTGGGATATTTGTTCCGTCTTCCATTAAACCGTCAATATGCATTTTAATAGCTTCAGCCATATTTTTTTTTGTTTCTTCCTTAGTTTTTCCTGTAGAAATAACTCCTGGTAGATCCGGTGAATAACACGAATAATTATTGCCTGCTTTTTCAATTACTATAAGCACTTTTTGCATATTTTTATCTGTCCTCTTTGTCCTCTTTTAATTTTGCCTGTTTCAGAATACTGTTTAACGTGCCTGCCGCTATATCATCGTTTGGGTGTCCCGCAATAGTTACTCTGCCTGTTTTATTAGAATGCTTATACTGTCTATGACTGCCTTTTATTGCAATAAGAACCCAACCATCTTTTTCTAATATTTTTATTATATCACGAATTTTCATTTTTTATATTTGTATTTTAAACCTTAACAGCTGACTTAAAATATACATTTATAACTCACTTTTTATTATTTTATAATACTTATAAATAAAAATGAACTCTTAAAAATAAATAAATGTTTAAATTACATTTACATAATTGGAAATTACGGGACGTAAAAAAACTCCCGACCACGTCAAACGCAGTCGGGAGTAAGAATACGGAGGCGGGCGTTTATAAAAGCGAAGCTTTTATGCCCGCTGGAGTGAATAAATCTGACACCTTTTTTTTGTTGACACCTTTTTTTAGAAGTTCCAGATAACTGCAGAACCTAAAGCAAAAATGTCTTTATGTGTCGGGTTAGTGGGACTAGAAAAAGTTCCGCTATATTTGTTAGGAGTAGAAGTTTCAGCAATCGTATTACTCATTGTTGATTCTACACCGCTTCCCGTCCATACGTATGCTCCCCATGCCTGCCATGCAAGCGTCTTGGTAAAGTGATGGGTAAAGTTAAGGTCGAATTCCGTTCCTATGTCGCTGCCGCCGAAAACTTGTTGTCCATCAATTGAAGTTTTTAACCATGCGGCGTGAATTAAAGATTCCTGCAACGAATTGCCTGAAGCTAAATGTTCGGTCGCATCAACCATAATTACATACCTGTTGGCAAGGTTTGCTCCCATAGCTTCTGCAGGTCCCGAATAAATATAAGCTAATCCGGGTGCGCTAAACTCGATAGGCTGCCAGTCGTTGCCTATAACGTCGCCAAAAATAGTCCTGGTATTCTGGAGCATTGAATAATAGGTCATATCTAAGTGGTCGTTTGATATAGGACCGCCTATGCCGAATTTAAAGCCTAATGTAGTTGGAGTGGAAGTGTTTAACAACTGAGAACCTGTTAAATAAATGTCATAGCTTTCAATTTTAGTCCTACCTTCGTTCGTATTATCAAAAGTTTCAGTTAAATCAGTGTTAGTAGTAGTTGGTGAATAACCTATAAAAGGACTATTCATAATGTCCCCTCTGAAATAATCGAACTCTCCGGCAAGTTTAGTTCCTTTAGCTGCATATGTAGCGCTCAATCCGCCGTATGTTATGTTTGCAGAGGCAGATTTAGAATTAAGTGTTGGTGTCGCATAATATGCTCCAGAAATAATCTGGGTAAGTTCCGCGCCAAACTGATTTAAATGGGCTTCGGTTAGCCATACGCTCCATGAAACATCGTTCATAGGCTTTAAACTCATAACCTCGATGGTCGGAATAGTTCCGCTCTGAATATGCGAATAACCGTAAGCGGCAGGAGGCGTAGTTCCGATGTCTGTAGGAGTGGTACTGTTATTATAAGCTGTAGTTTCGTTGCCGAACAAGTTTCCTATAAATATTCCCGTATTGCCAAGCGGAATAAAATCGCCTATACCGTCTGCGTTGGTATTGACGGCTATGCCGAGACCGAACTTAACCGGCATACGCCCGAACATAACAGCGCCGATAGGGGTAATAAACCTGATGTAAGCCTGTCTTAAGCCGAAAGTGTTAAAGTCGTGGTTAAAACCTGCAGGGACAGTTGTAGCTCCTAAGGCATCCCATCCGTTACTGCCATAGCCATTTGTAACGCCGTTATAAGCATTGGTAAGGTCGAACTGAGTAAAAATAGCGGCAAGCGGCATTCCATGCGCTAATTTATCGTAGCTTATTGAAGCATTTAATCTTAATCTTTGAAGAAATACGTCGAAAGTGTTTTGCGTAGGCGGATTAAATGAACTTTGCTTAGGTGCAACAGTATTAGTACCTGTTCCTGAATCCGTGTATGTATAACTTCCTACGCTACTAGCAAACATCTCCGATTCATTCTGTGCGTATAATGCCTTTCCGACGTACGTCCCGCTTATTGAAAAGCTGACGCCCGACTTGTTTGCCTGCGATGCGGCAAAAGTCTTAGGAGCCGTTGTTAAACTTAAAAAACCGGCTATTGCAACTGCTACTGCCAATGCCGGCAATGAAAATCTTTTTTTCATCTTTACCTCCCTTAATTTTGGTTTTTTTTAATTTTTTTTAAGTCTAAATAAACCTTAATTGCAATAGTCCTCCTTGCGAACTATCACGTAAAGGCTTTTGCGTTTAACCGATAACGGCAAAAACCTGCAATGTAAATTAAACGTAATTTAAAAGTTATCATATATCCTATAAACTTGTCAAGAAAAATTAATAATTTTTTTAAAAAAATTTATTATAAATAAAACTATTCAAATATTCTAATATATATATAATCCTTATGCAAAAAGGGTTGCGGCGGTCTTCCCCACGGCAATAAAATTAGCCTCTTCTTTTTTTCCGTGCTGGGCGTTCGAGATTATTAAGCGCTCGCCTATTTTTTTAACTATTTTAGAATTCATATCGTGTCCGGTTTTTTTTGCAAGCACCCTGCCTTTGATTCTGTAGCCGGCAAGGTATAAATCCCCGATAAGGTCTAAGACTTTATGCCTTATGAATTCGTCTTTATATCTTAAACCGTCTTTGTTAAGTACGGAAGTTTCGTCCAAAACAAGCGCATTGTCGAGACTGCCTCCGAGCGCAAGACCGCTCTTTTTTAAATATTCGACGTCTTTTAAAAAACCGAAAGTCCTTGCTTTTGAAATTTCGCCGTAAAAATTAAATCCGTCTATTTTCATATCGAACGAACCGGACTGCACAAGCGGATGGTTAAAATCCATATCGTACGATATTTCAAAATCGTCCGACGGATATACTGCTATAGACGCTCCTATTTTGTCGCCGCTTTCTGCGCTTATAGGTTTCAGTATTTCGATATATTTTCTTTTTGCGTTAAGTTCTTTTATGCCGCTTTCGTAAAAAGATTCGTAAAATACCTTTGCGCTTCCGTCCATAGCCGGAATTTCGCATCCGTAAACTTCTATTAAAGCGTTGTCTATTCCTGCTCCCCACAGAGCCGACATAAGGTGTTCCACGGTCGAAATACATCCTGCGGCTTCTTTGGCGTCTCCGTCTTTCTTAAGCCCTATGCTTGTTCTAAGCATAGTCGAGCATACGTTGTCCGCTTTAGCTTTTATTATAACGTTCGGATTTATGTCTTTTCTGACGAACGTAATTCCGGAATCGGCTTTAGCGGGTTTTATTATTATCTGCGACTCCTTGCCCGTATGCAGGCCTATTCCTTTAAAATAAAGAATATTCGATACCGTATGCTGTAATTCGTTCTGGTCTTCTTTTAATATCGCGTAATTTTCCATAATGTTATCCAACCTTTTACAAATTATAAATTATTAAATTATAAATAAACTTAAATTACTTTCATATTTATAATGCAATAATTATGCCATATAGAACAAAAAAGGTGTCAGATTTATTTATTTATTTACTCCCGACTGTATTTGCAGGTATATAGCGAAAAAGGCGTCAGATATTATTTTCCGCAAGAATTTTCTTAACGCTTAATAACATTACGTATGCGGAAAATAATATCTGACGCCTTTTTCTTTCGTGACAGCTTTTTCGCAGCATTTTTTTCTACGACTGTATTATTTTTATATGTGCGTGAATTATTTTTCGCGTATATTCTGTTACATGGATATATATTGTGGGAACTAAAGTTCGCATTTGGAGGCATAGCAAATAAATACTTTTCTCAAAACAGCGAATCTTCCCCGTCTTTTGAAAGACCGAAATGTTTGTATGCAAGTTCGGTGGCAATTCTGCCTTTTTTGGAGCGCTGTATAAAACCGCAGGCGACTAAATACGGCTCTACGACATCTTCCAGCGTGTCCTTTTCGTCGTTCATAGCCTGCGCAATGGTTTCTATTCCGACGGGACCGCCGGCAAACTTTTCTATTACGGTTTTTAAGAAAAGTATATCGTTCGAGTCCAAACCGAGTTCGTCTATTCCGAGGCTTTCAATGCCGAATTTTGCAACTTCGAGAGTTATGCGGTCTTTTTTAAGGTGCGCCATATAGTCCCTTAGGCGCCTTAAAAGCCTGTTGGCTATACGCGGAGTTCCTCTTGAACGGCGGGCTATCTCGAAAGCGGCTTCGCTTTCTATTCCTATGCCGTAAAGTTTTGCGCTTCTTATTACTATAACGGACAGTTCGTCGACGTCGTAATATTCCAGGCGGGCGGTAAAGCCGAATCTGTCCCTTAAAGGCGACGGTATAAGCCCCGCCCTCGTAGTCGCCCCGACTAACGTAAACCTCGGCAGGCTTATCCTTATAGACTTGGCGGTAGCTCCTTCGCCTATAATAATATCGAGCTTAAAATCTTCCATTGCGGGATAAAGCATTTCAGCCGCAGGTTTAGGAAGACGGTGGATTTCGTCGATAAAAATTATATCGCCGTTAGAAACGGCGGACAAAAGCGCCGCTACGTCGCCGGCTTTTTCTATGGACGGTCCCGAAGTAATTTTAATATTTACGCCGAGTTCTTTTGCTATAATGCCGGCAAGAGTAGTCTTGCCGAGACCCGGGGGCCCGAAAAACAGCAGATGGTCGAGGTCGTAATGCCCAAGTTTTTCCGCTCTTTTTTTTGACGCGTTAATAAAAATCAGAAGGTTCTCTTTAAGTTTTTTCTGTCCTATGTATTCGTCGAAAGACAGAGGTCTTACGGGATTGTCGAAATCGACCGATTCTTTTTTTTCCGGCGATACGTAAGAAGAGGCGGATTCGGGCTTGCCGTCAGAAATACTTTTCGGTTCTTTTTTGAACTCTTTTTTAAAAGAAGTCATAATTTACGTTGATTGATATTTTTATAATTTTTTTTGCGAATATATATATTTCAAACATTCGCGCATTAAATCTTCGGTATCGGTCGGAATTTTCCCTTCTTCTTTAGAAATGCCGAAAACTTTGCTCGCCGTATTAAACGAGTCTATTCTTGAATAACCGAGCGCTTCAAGCGCAAGGGCGGACTCCATTATAATATCGGAAGGCTGTTTTTCTTTTGATTCGGCAGTTTTTCCTTTTGCCGTTTTATCGCCGCCATTTTTATTTTCGTCTTCGCTTTTTTCGGTTTCGCTTCCGGTTTTGCTTTTGCTTTTGCTTTTGCTTTTGCTTTCATTTTCGCTAATAGCTGCTGCGGGAGTATAATTTGCGTTTTCCGGTGCGTTCACATGGAGTTCGTTTGCGTTTATATCGTTATAAAGAGATGTTTTCTTAAGGATTTTATTTTTTAGCTCCATTATAATCCTTTCGGCTTTGGACTGCCCTATGCCTTTTATGGAACATAGAGCCGATATATCCTGCGTCGTAAGAATATTAATAAGGCTGGATGCATTAATATTTGAAAGTATGGTAACGGCAAGTTTCGGCCCGACGTCTTTAACGTCCAATAGAAGCGAAAATACGTCTCTTTCTAAGGTTCCGTTAAAACCGTAAAGCGTTATCCTGTCTTCCCTGACGTAAGTGTAAATAAACAGGCTGAGCCGTTTTCCGCCACCTTCGTTTGCGCCGTAAAAAGATGCTCCGCTAAAATTAAGCATCGGAACGTAAACTTCGTAGCCTACGCCGTTTACTTCCAGTATAATCAGCGACTTTTCAGGGTCCCTGTATATGACGTTTCCGTGAAGATAAGCTATCATATTTTATTTATATTATATTGCGTTGCATTGCATCGTATCGCCGTTTTTATTTTATAGTTCATTTATAAAATTTTTCATATCCGTCGCGCAGCATATCGCAATAGCCAGTGCATCCGATATATTGTCGTTAATTCTGCCGCTCAAAAATTCCGATACGCCGTAGGCGCCGGAAGAAGAACATATTATTTTAAGAGCTTCTTTCATCCTGTTTTTATCCGCGCTCCCGCTGCCGGCGATACTTTTTTTAACAAACCTCGGCGGATATTCCCTGAGCTTTATATCCAAATCCGAAGAGAGCATGCATATGACGCCGCGAGCCTGAGCAAGCTTGATTAAAGAAGACGGATTTATGCCGGAAAATACGGATTCTAAAGACATTATGCCGGGAGAATATTCGACGGCGATTTCTTTAAGCTCCGAGTACAGCTTAGATAAATTGTACGGAAATGTTTTATTTCTTACGTCTATTAAGCCGCATGACGATAATTCAAAAGGTCTTCCGAATGACGGAAGGTCTAAGACCGCCCAACCGGTAAATCTCGACCCGGGGTCGACCCCTAAAATTCGATAGCCCATAAAGCATAAAAAAAATTAAAATTTAATCTTAATTTCAATCTTGCTGTTCCTGCAATTCAAAATTTGCGTAAACGTTCTGAATGCCTTCTATTTCATCGAGCGCATCCATAAGTTTAATCATCTGGTCGGCTTCCTTGCCTTTAAGTTCTATATTTGTCTGGGGAATATACGAAATTTCGGAAAATTTTTCTTTTACGCCTTTTGCTTCAAAGGCGGATTTGACGTTCTCGAAATCTTTTACCTCGCTGTAAACCAAAATTTCGTCTTCTTCGGTTTTTACGTCTTCCGCTCCCGCTTCCAAAGCTATTTCCATAATAGCGTCCTCGGTATTAGTCGCCGCATCGAACCCCGTCACGCCTTTTTTATTAAACATCCACATAACGCAACCGGATTCGCCTAAACTTCCGCCGTGCCTCGAAAGAGCGTGCCTGACTTCCGATACCGTCCTGTTTCTGTTGTCGGTCAGCGTTTCTATAAGAAGAGCGACGCCGGCAGGTCCGTATCCTTCGTATATTATCTCTTCGTAGGTTTCCCCTTCAAGCTCTCCAGCGCCTTTTTTAATTGCCCTTTCGATGTTTTCTTTGGGCATATTGTTTGCTTTTGCTTCATCTACGGCAAGCCTTAAGCGCGGATTGGACGAAATATCTTTTCCGCCTATTCTCGTGCTGGTAATTATTTCCCTGATTATATTAGTAAAAATCCTGCCTCTTTTTGCGTCTATCGCTCCCTTTTTTCTTTTAATCGTGCTCCATTTGCTATGACCCGACATACCGCTAACCTCCTAAAAAAGTATAATAAAAATAAAATAACTTATATATTATAATATATTATATGGTGCGAAAGGGGGGAC
>JAJYWW010000180.1 GCA_021791295.1 bacterium
TATTCCCAAATTAGTTTATACGGCTCAATTCGATTTAAAATTGCTATTGTATAAAAAATCTATTAAAATTAAATTAATTCTAAAAATTTGACGAAAACGAATAATAGCGTCATAATAATGACGATACTTTAAACTTTTATTTAATTAATCCGCATTGCGTTATTTAATAAATTAGTTAATAAGTCATTGATTTTGTTAAATTATTAAATTAAATGCTATAATTAAAATAATATGGCACAGATATTGCATTGTCTTTCTTAAGGATATTTGTATAAATTTAATTTTGGAGGCGGTTTATGGCTGGCAACGATAACGGCAAAACTAACAAAGAGATGGGCAGCGTCGACGACGACGAGATGTCCACTATTTCGCAGATAGAGGCATCAAAGAAAAAAGGCGGAAAGAAAAAACTTTTGTTCATCATTGTTCCGCTTCTGCTTGTACTTGGGGGCGGAGGTTTTGCGGCTTACCATTTTTTATTTGCAAAAAAAAGTAAAACTCAGATTAATAAACCTGCTGCGCTTTCCAATATGCAGCCCGGACCTATGATACAGCTTAAATCGTTTTTGACCAATCTTGCAGACACGAACAGAACTGCTTACGTAAAGGTTTCTATGTCTATAGAATTAAAACCCGGTTCTAACGTAGGAACGTTCAAACAGCTTACCCCTAAGGTAAGAAACCGTATAATCATGATTTTAAGTTCAAAGACCTCAAAAGAAATCATCAGCCCCCAAGGACAGCTGTCTTTAAGGCATCAGATTGCGAGGAGCCTTAATCAGCTTCTTGGAGACGGTACCGTAACCGGAGTCTATTTCAATAATTATTTAGTTCAATAAAAATAAAAATATGGCTGAAATATTATCTCAGGACGAAGTTAACGCTCTGCTGAGAGGCATATCTTCCGGAGCGATAGAATCGGAAAAAAAAGAGGAAAATCTCGGCGGCATAAAGCCTTACGATTTAACTTCGCAGGACAGGATAGTCAGGGGCAGAATGCCCACTCTAGAAATAATCAACGAAAGGTTTGCCCGTCTTTTAAGAAACGATTTGACTTCCGCCCTAAGAAAAGTTGCGGAAATAACTTCTACTTCGGTAGATATGCAGAAATTCGGGGAGTTTTTAAAAAATATTCCGCTTCCGACGAGTCTGACTATTTTTAAAATGCCGCCCCTTCGCGGTTATGCTATTTTTGTTTTAGACGCAAGATTGGTATATAACCTGATAGATATTTTTTTTGGCGGCACCACCGATCTGCATGTAAAAATAGAAGGAAGGGATTTTTCGCCCATAGAAAATAAACTGATTAAAAAAATAACCGATATGGCTTTCAATTCACTAAAAAATGCATGGATGCCCGTTTCGCCGATAGACATAGAATTTCAAAGAAGCGAAATAAATCCTCAGTTTGCGACTATAGTTACGCCTACGGAGGTCGTAATTATAAGCAGATTCGAGGTGGACATAGAAGGCGCCGTTTCTAAATTTATGATATGCATACCTTATTCGATGATAGAGCCGATTAAAGAAAAACTTTACAGCGGATTTCAGAGCGAACAGCTTGAAGTCGATCACAGATGGATAGAAAGATTTAAAGAAAGGCTCAAAGAATCGGAACTTAATATAAGGATTGATCTCGGAAAGACGAGCATAAGCTCCCGCGATTTTTTAAAAATAAAAAAAGGCGACGTTATAGTGCTTGACAAAAGAATAGAAGATCCTTTAGTGATTGATATAGAAAATCTGCCGAAATTTATAGCTTATCCGGGTAAACTAAATAATAATCTTGCCGTAAAAATAATTTCCGACATACCGTTGGGTAAAGAGGGCTATTATGAGTGAAGAAAATAAGACCGAAGAATTAGAAAAAAAAGCGGGAGAAGGCACACAGGTTCAAAGCCTTGCGACAGATGCGGAAACAGCTAAACAGGCTGCGCCTCCGGAGGATGAAGACGATAATATCAGCTGGGAGGATGCTTTTAAAGAGGAAGAAGCCGCTAATGCCGGCGCAGGGGCAAATGCTTCGTCCGAAAGCGCCGCACCTGCGGAACAAAGCCAAGCGGGCGGCAATACCGTGACGACTACGGCATCCGACGCCGTAGATTTGGGAGTCGAAGATATTAAACCTGCAAAAAATGAAACTGCGCAACCAACTCCTAAAAAACCCGTAAAAAAATTAGAATTTGCGTCGTTCGACGAATCCGATAAAACTACCGAACCGCCAAAAAATTTGGATTTTATTCTAGATATTCCTCTTACTATATCTGTAGAGTTGGGAAGGACAAAAATGGTTATTAACGATATGCTTCAGCTTGGACAGGGTTCGGTCATAGAACTTGCAAAACTTGCCGGCGAACCTTTGGATATATACGTTAACGGCAAACTTATGGCGAGGGGAGAGGTTGTTTTGGTCAACGATAAATTCGGCGTAAGGCTGACTGATATTATAAGCCCGGTAGAAAGGGTTAAAAAACTTTAATATGCTTAATAAATTAAACATGAATAAAATTAAATCGTTATTTTATACTTTTTGCTATATTTCCGCGGTTTTGATTTTTTTAACCGCCGCCGCCTTTAATAAAGCATATGCAGAAAGCGGTTTGACGTTAAAAGGAATTTCGGTTTCGGAAAGCAAAAAAAATAATTCTTATTTTATATGGTTCAGATTTAACGGCAAACCGCAAAACGTTTTAAAAAATATGGTTTATAAAAAATACGGCATTGAAGCCGTTTTTAATAATACTGTTTCTTATGCGTCCGCGCGACAGTCCAAGTTTGTAAATTTTAAAGGCAGCAGGCTTTTTAAAGCTGCTGAAATTATACCGTCGGGCAATTCTGGGCTGGATGCCGTCGTTTATTTTAACAAAAATATAAAAATAGCAAGGAAAGACGTCTTTGCTTCTTTTTACCGCAATTATTTAGTTATTAAAATAGTCCACGAATTTCCCGCAGGTATATTTAAAAACGTAGGCAAGAAAAATGCCGTCTTGGCAAATAAAGCCGCTAACGGCAAAAAAAGCAGGGTTAACAACACGGTATTTAAAAATCATATTAAACCTTCTGCCGCGTCGAATTCCGGCGCTTTCTCCAACGCAAAACATTTAAATTCAAAAAATACTTCTTTGAAAAAACCTGCCGGTTTAAATATGGGTTTTGAAGCCGTTAAAACCGCAGTTTATTTAGCTATTATTATCGGTATGATTTACGGTATATATTTCTTTATGAATAAATTTAAAAATAAGGTTTCTGCTAAAGAAAAAATTAACAGCCTGAAAATAATATCTTCTATTAATCTCGGCAATAAAAAATCTATCCTGCTTATAGAAGTAAATAAAGAATTTTTTTTAGTAGGGGTTTCGCCTTCAAATATTCAGATGATAGGGCGCTTGCAGGGAGTCCCTGGTCTGCAAAATTCAGAGATTTCCGATTACGCAGACAAACAAGACAAAACCCCTGTAAAAGCGATAAAAGAATCTAAAGAAATTAAAGGAAAAAGCGTCAAACAATTTAATCCCGAAGCTTATGCGGCATACGATGAAACAGCCGGTTACGAGAACGCTGGTTCGGACGATACCGGAAATGCGGTAAACGCTCCGTTCGTCAGTCCTTCGCCCGCCGTAAAAACATACGGCAGATTTGCTGACGTTATGAGGGAAAAGGTCGGCGGTCGGTCGGGGTCGGAATTTCCGGAAAATACCGCCGCAGATGCTTTAGATAAATCCGGTAAAGTTAAAAACATCAACGAAGCTAAATTTAAAAACAAAGCCGATAATATATTTTTCGATATAGAAGAAAGACTTAAGGGACTGATGGAGAGCGATGTTAAAAGTAAAAAGCTTTAAAAACACTTCGCTTTTAGCTTTGCCTGCTATAACTATGACCGGCCATGCGGCGCATTCGCAGGTATCTATGCTTATACAGATACTTCTTATTTTCACCGTCATTTCTATAGCGCCTTCTATCTTGATTATGATGACTTCTTTCGTAAGAATAGTCGTAGTGTTGTCTTTTTTAAGGACTTCCCTCGGGCTAACGACGGAACCTCCAAATCAGGTAATAATCGGATTGAGCCTTTTTCTTACTTTTTTTATAATGGCTCCGGTTATAAGTTCGGTGTATAAAAATGCTTACGTCCCATACACCAAAGGCTTTATAGGAATTAAAAAAGCTTATAAAATAGGAATTCAGCCGGTCAGAGGTTTTATGCTTAAACAGACGAGACTGAAAGATCTGGAACTTTTCGTTAAAATGTCTAAAATCAAGAACGTCAAATCGCCTAAGGACGTGCCGACTTACGTTCTCGTTCCGGCATTTATAGTAAGCGAACTTACTACCGCTTTCGAGATAAGTTTTCTTATTTATCTTCCGTTTTTGATATTAGACCTTGTGGTTTCGAGTCTTTTAATGTCTATGGGCATGATGATGCTGCCGCCCACCATGATATCGCTTCCGTTTAAGCTTATGCTTTTCGTTATGGTAAACGGCTGGTATTTGGTAATAGGTTCTTTGGTGCAGAGTTTTCATACATAGCGGCAAATAAGCAGGAGATAAATATGTCAGTTGCGTTCGTAAATTTTATAATTCAAAAAGTAATACTTACGGTTTTATATTTAAGCGCGCCTCCTCTTATAGCGAGCCTTGCGATAGGAATACTTATAAGTATGTTTCAGGCAGTTACGCAGCTTCAGGACCAGACGCTTACTTTTGTTCCTAAAATTATCGTAGTAATAGTCGTTTTGCTAATTTTTGGACCATGGATGCTGAACGTTATGGGGAATTTTGCTACGGCAATTTTTTCTCATTTTCCCGAATATATAATGGGAGGAAGCTGATTTGCCGTCAATTATAATACATCAATATCTTTTAATAGAATTTATGCTGATATTTTTCAGGATCATAGCAATGATAGTCGCTCTTCCGTTTATCGGCAGTTCTTCCGTCCCAAGCTGGGCAAAGATAGGTCTGGCTTTTTTCATGTCGTTAATAGTCTATCCTTTGGTCGTTAAAACTCAGATAATTCCCCATCTAACCTTACCGGAGCTGATTTTGGCAGTTATATCCCAAGTTCTTATAGGTATTATTTTCGGATATTTAGTTCTTATAATTTTTACCGGCATAGAAGTCGCAGGACAGCTTATAAGCAATATGGTAGGTTTTGGAATGATAAGCCTTCTAAACCCGCTTATGTCTAATCAGCAGGTTTCTTTAATATCGAATTTGCAGAACTACGTAGCTCTCATAATTTTTATCCAGACGTCCGCTTTTTTCTTTGTAATAGAGGGAATATACAGAAGTTTTCAAACTATACCTCTGACTTTCGTCAATTTTTCCCCGCATATTTTCCAATATTTAGTTTTAAAGTCCAACGACATTTTCTTAATAGGTTTGGATATAAGTATTCCTATAGTTCTGGTAGCGATAATATTAAACGTAATTATCGCTCTTATGGGAAGAATCGCGCCGCAATTTAATATTTTTGCCGTAGGTTTTCCTATAACTATAGCGGTAGGACTTCTAATGCTTTACGTTACGGCGCCGTATTTTACCGATTACGTAACGCAGTCTTTCGGAGGTTTAAAGACGGAATTCAATCATATGATAAATTATATGGCATATATTAAAAAATAACAGTAAAATAAAATACATAACAACTAATAATTAATGTAATAAATTAAATATGGCGGAAGATCAGTTCGACAAGTCGGAACAGCCCACTCCCAAACGTATTCAGGATGCAAGGGAAAAAGGGCAGGTAATGAAATCGAGAGAGGTAACTACCGCTTTCGTTTTTGTCGCCGTAATCATATATCTTTACTTTAATATTTCGCATATAGGAAATCTCATAAACGACCGTATCGTTTATTTTTTATCTAATTTTTCCAACTTAAATTTAGGCTATACGGAATGCATCAAAATTATCGACGATTTAATTTATACGGTAATTTACGCTATTCTCCCTTTTATATTATTAGTTTTTGCAGCTTCGGTGCTTTCAAATCTCGTGCAAGTCGGTTTTTTGCTAACCTTTCAACCTCTGATTCCCGATATTACAAGAATAGACCCCGTTTCAGGCGTTAAAAGATTTTTTTCGCTTCAGTCCTTAAACGAACTTGTAAAATCTATTTTTAAATTTTTCGTATTAACGGCTATAGCATATTTTACTATTGCTCCTTATTTAAAAAAGATATTGGTATTGCAGTATATGACCCCTTCATACGATGCGTTTTTTACCTTTGAAATTATTTATAAACTTTTTTTCAACATAATTATGGCGTTGATTGTTCTTGCGATAGCCGACTATTTTTTCCAGAAATACAAGTATAACAAAGGGCTGATGATGACCAAGCAGGAAGTAAAAGACGAAGCCAAACAATTTGAAGGCGACCAGCAGGTTAAAGGAAAAATAAGAAAAATGCAGAGGGAAATTGCAAGAAGAAAAATTTTAAAAGAGGTTAAGAATGCCCATGTAGTAATTACAAACCCGACGCATTTTGCGGTAGCCTTAAAATACGACAATAAAAAACAAAACGCTCCCGTCGTGATTGCTAAGGGAGCAGACAACCTTGCTATGCTTATTAAAAAAATAGCAAAGGATAACGGTATTCCGACGGTCGAAAATAAAATGGTGGCGCGCGCGCTTTACGAGACATGCGAACCAGGGCAGGCTATTCCGGCATCGCTTTATAAAGCGGTAGCAGAAATACTTGCCCATTTATATACCACGAATCAAAAATTTAAACAGATATGGAGCTTTATTTAAAAAATGGCTGAAAGAGCTGAAAACGCGGCGGTCATGCCCCGCAATATATTTTTTAGAAACACGGACGTAATGCTGGCGCTCCTTTTCATGATGATTATAGGGCTTATGGTTATACCTGTAACTACGTGGATGCTCGATATATTTCTGACTTTTTCGATATCTTTCGGCATAATTATTCTTCTTATTTCTATTTACGTTTTAAGGCCGTTGGAATTTTCGGTTTTCCCGACTATTCTTTTGACGGCGACCCTTTTCCGTCTTTCTTTAGAAATAGCCGCTACAAGACTTATACTGCTTTACGGCTACAAAGGTCCGGATGCGGCAGGCATCGTAATACAGTCTTTCGGGCAGTTCGTCGTAGGCGGAAACTTTGCGGTAGGAATAGTAATATTTATAATTTTTATAGTAATAAATTTCTTGGTTATTACAAAGGGTGCGACCAGGGTAGCCGAAGTATCGGCAAGATTTACGTTAGACGCATTGCCGGGCAAGCAGATGTCTATAGATGCTGAACTTAATTCTGGTTTTATAACGGATGCGGAAGCAAGGAAAAAAAGATTAGACTTAACTAAAGAAGTGGACTTTTACGGCTCCATGGACGGCGCAAGCAAATTCGTAAGAGGAGACGTAGTAGCGGCTATAATCATTATTATAGTAAACATAATCGGCGGACTTCTTATAGGAATATTTCAGCATCATATGTCTATTTTGCAGGCCGCTTCGGATTATACGCTTCTTACGGTAGGCGAAGGCCTGGTAGCGCAGATTCCTGCTTTAATAGTTTCGACTTCCGCAGGTATTATAATGACCAGGGCAAGCCGCGAAAGCGACCTGTCTAAAGATTTTTCAAATCAGTTTATATCTAATCCGAGAGTGCTTTATACGGCCGCAGGGATACTGTTTTTTTTCGGAATTATCCCCGGACTTCCTCACTGGCCTTTTATTTTGTTTGCGGCGATAGCAGCCTTAGCGGGTTATATAATCGTAAGAGAATCGGCTAAGAAAAAAACGGAAACAGCCAAGAAAACAGCCGAAGAAAAGAAGGAAATTCCGGAATCGCAGATAATAGAAAATGCCATGCAGATAGATATTCTCGAACTTGAAGTAGGATACAACCTTATACCGTACGTAGATGCTTCCAGAAGCGGCGAACTTTTGGAAAGAATAAAGGGCATAAGAAAACAGCTTGCGTCCGATATGGGCATTATAGTTCCGCCTATTCACATTAAAGATAATTTAAATTTAAAACCAAACGAGTACATTTTTTTAATTAAAGGCATAGAAATCGCAAGATACGAAACTATGCCGAACAAACTTCTTGCGATGAACCCCGGCAGCATTTCCGAAAATATTCCCGGCGTAGTTACTAAAGAGCCGGCGTTTAATCTGCCCGCGCTCTGGATTGACGAAGGATTAAAACAGAAGGCGATAATGGCGGGATGGACGGTCGTAGAAATACCCGCCGTTATAGCGACCCACATAGTAGAGATTATTAAAAACAATGCGGCCGAACTGCTTACCCGGCAGGATGTTCAAAAGCTTCTCGATATACTTACTTCTAAATATCCAAAAATCGTGGACGAACTTATTCCGGGGGTACTTTCGCTCAGTTCCGTCCAGAACGTTTTGGAAAATCTTCTTCAGGAGGGAATTCCTATTAAAGATATGCTTACCATAGTAGAAGCCCTGCATAATTATGCGCCCAATACCAAAGACCCGACCCTGCTTACGGAGTACGTCAGGAGCGCTTTG
>JAJYWW010000092.1 GCA_021791295.1 bacterium
CAAGTCCTCCGCCGTCTGCCGTTTTTAATCTGGCATAAAGTTGTTTAAACCTGGCGCTTTTTTCTATGAAATTATTGCTTGAAGAACATGCGGGAAAAAATTTTTCTATAATAAAAAGTTTGTCCTCGATAGAAAGTTTCGATATTTTTCCATCGGATATGCTTAAAAATTCTTCGTTTTTAAGAAAGTCGGCATAATTGCCGGTATAATCTTCAAGCTGACTGAGCAAGGACGGCGAATAATTAAAAGTAGCGCGTATTTCGGGATAATTTTTTAAAAGCGCTCCCATGAAATAATAATCTTTGGTTCCGTGGAGCCTTGTCCACGGCATTAACATTTCACCGGTAAAATTATCTTTATAATACGGCTGATGAAAATGCCACAGAAATATTACGTTGATAGGATTTATCGGATCCACTATTTTTTCTGCCTGTTGTAAATATTGTCTGCTTTGACTTCATCGTTCAGGTCGCCGAGAACTTTTATTACCTGATTTTTATAGTCTATCAGCTTGTCGGCTAAGTTAATCGCTCTATCCGTATCTTTTGCGTTTAAGGCATCTACCAAAGCTTTTCCGGTTTCGTGAACTTTCGGATGAATCTGACCTAATTCAATAAATTTTTTATTATCGCCGTATTTTTGTTTGCCTACGCCGTCGTACCACTTGCCAAGTCTGCACTGATGATGGTCGGTTAATTCGGAGCTGTTCAGGGATATCTGTTTATTCGCAAGGGCATCAAGAACTCTCGTAACCCATAGCAGATGGTCGGCTTTAACGATGTTTAACAGCATGCAGTCGAATTTCCAGTCGGAAAAAGTTTTTAAAGAGTTAGACTGTTCTTTTATTATCTTATCGAAAGACGAACCGATAGAATTAAAAGTATTTTGTATGCTTTCCATACCTGAAGAAAGAGAAGAAAGATTGCTTGCCATTTCCGAAGCGACCTGCGACTGTTCTTCAGCCGCGGTAGCAATATACGTTACCTGTTCGCTTGTTTTTGTAGCGGCTTTGTCGGCTACCGACATAACGTTTGTTACGACGTCCAAAGATTCCTGCGAGTTCTTAAGATGGGAAAGCCCCTCGTTTACTTTAATTTCTACCTCTTTAGACTGACCGCCTATGTCCTGCGTTACCTGTTCTATCTCTTTTGCCGCCTGAGCCGATTTTTCCGCCAGAGTCCTTACTTCGTCGGCGACTACCGCAAAACCTCTACCGTGTTCTCCGGCTCTTGCCGCTTCTATAGCGGCGTTCAAAGAAAGAAGATTCGTCTGCGCCGCGATTTCTTTTACTTTATCGGTAAGTTCTACTATTTTCTGCGTTCTCGTCACAAACTGGTTTATCGATTCTCCCATTGTTTTAACCGCTTGTTCGACCTGCTCCATTCTCGAAACGAGTTCTTCTAATGCGGCGGAACCTTCTTTGGTTTTTTTAACCGTATCTGCGGCTTCACCGGCGGCCGCCTGGGCGTTTTTAGCAATCTCTTTTGCCGTAGAAGACATTTCTTCGGTAGCCGTAGCGACGCTGGTTATTCTTTGAACCGAGCTTTCTACTTCATTCCTGAAAACCGCCGCAGTTTTTTTAGTATCTATGGTGATTTCCATTATATCTACCTGGTCGGAAGCAAGGGATAATATTCTGTTTCTCCACTCGTTGACTAAAGATAACGCCGGAAAAGAAGCGTCGAACAGTCTAGTATCCGACTTTTGAACTTTTTCCAATTCGTCGTCGTTGTCGGTTAAGGCGGAATTCATTACGCTATAACAGCTTTTGTTATTGAGCTTATTAAATAATCCCATATCGTTGCCCCTTTTTATTTTTATTTTATTTATTGTTTTCGTTAATTAATTAAATATAGCGATAGCTTATAATTGCTAAGAATTGAGCTGAATTAAGTTTTCTATATATCCCCTGTCTTTGGTCATTGCATCGTTAGTAAGCATAGTCTTATAAAGCGCAACCGCTTTTTTAGGTTCTTTTATTTTAGTATAAACGGCGGCTTCTTCAAGCATGGCATATTCCTGAAGTTTTACGTCGTCTATTTTGGACATGGCGGCAAAATCGGAAATTGCGCTTTTGTAATTTTTTTCCATCATAGAAACCGTTGCAAGATTGCTGTAAGCAAGATAAGTTAAATTGTTAGAATTAGGTTTAGGATAATATTTGACGTATTTATTAAAATAAGACGACGAATTTTTAAATTTTCCTATTCTCATATAATCTAAACCCGTATAAAAACAGGATATTTTAGCCGCTTGGGTTCCGCCGTATTCGCCGCGGAGTTTTTTTAGGTATGAAATAGATTTTGTAACGGCGGAAGGATTTTTTCCGTCGTACGACATGTAAAGCCTTACGCCTTTCCATAAAAGCTTAGAAGCTTTTTTGCTTTGCACGCCGTTATAATATCTTATGCCGAAAAAGGCGCCGACTATAAGAATAGCTACTACAAGAACGGCTGTTAACGCAATCTTGTTTTTAATAAAAAAACCTTCCAAATCGATTTTATCCATTGATATTTCCCTTTTTTAATCATTAAAGATAATTAATATTATAAGATAACAAAATAAAAATCAAGCGTTTTTTTTCAACAGATTCAACGCATTTTCCTTGATTTTTTCAATTTCTTTAGCGGTCAGTCCAGCCCCTAAGCCGACGGCATCATATTCTTTTTCGCCCATTATATTCGAAGGCGAATGAGTATCGCTTGAAATTATAAGCCCCGCCCCTGTTTTTTTTGCGGCGGCGGCGACGTGTCCGTTTGCAAGGCAGTGCCCCTTTCTGTACGACAGTTCTAAATATATTCCGTTTTTCTTTGCCGCGAGAGCTTCAGATTCGGTAATTAAACCCGGATGCGACAGTATGTCTATATCTGCTTTGAGCGCTGCGGCGTTAGTGCCTTTTTCGACCGGTTCGCTTAAAGTTTCTCCGTGAACTATTATAATTTTTGCTCCGGATTTTCTTGCAAGTATAGCGGCGTCTTTTATGAGAACGGGCGGTACGTGCGTAATTTCGACGCCGGGCAGAACATGAAATTTATTGCCGCTTTTTTTATTGCCGTAAAGAGAGTTTATTTTTTCGCATATTTTTTTCAAGCCTGATAAATTATGTTCTATATTAGAAAAATCGGCGTGATCCGTTATAGCGATAGCGTCAAGACCAGCATAAATCGAACGCCTTATTAATTCGGCCGGAACAAGTTCTCCGTCTGAAAATACCGTGTGCATATGAAAATCTATAAGCATATTATATTACCTGCCTCCGATTTTGTTTTTATAAAGATTGCTTCGCTATCGCTTGCAATTAAGAAGACTTATTTCTTTGTATTTTTGAAATACCCTTTCAAGCCTTTCTTTTTTTACTTCCAATAAAACATCGTCGTTAAATTTAAAAGCTTTAGTAAAAGGTCTCGGCGAATATTTGAATGCAAAAATGGAACTGAACTCCGCTTCTTCTATTAATTTTAAAGTATCTTCAAAATCTTCTTCGGTCTCTCCCGGAAAACCTACTATTATGTCCGTAGAAATAGAAATATCTTGGTTTTTGTTCTTTAATTTCCGGACAAGTTTTAAATAATCGGTTTTGGTATAGCCCCTGTTCATCATTGCAAGTATTTTATCCGAACCTGACTGAGCCGGAAGATGAATTTCTTTTGCTATTTTATCGCCGCCGCATACCGTATCTATTAATTTATCGTTAAAATCTTTAGGATGGGAGGTTAAAAATCTAATTTTAAAAGATCCTTCTATTCCTGATAACGCATTTAATAAAAAATGAAAATCTTTATTGTCGTCGTCGGGCGATACGTAAGAATTAACGTTTTGACCTAAAAGAGTTATCTCCGACGCGCCTTTGTCTATAAGATTTTTAACTGTATTGTATATAATGCCTATAGGAATAGACCTTTCTCTTCCCCTTACGTACGGCACTATGCAGTAAGAACAAAAATTATTGCACCCTTCCGTTATTTTAACGGATGCGGTTCCGTCGTTTTCCGGTTTTTTGCCGTAAAAATATTCTTCAATTTTACCGGCGTTTTCTAAATATTCCTCCTGTCGTTCCCCTAAGGAATAACCTCGGCTTGTTTCGTTTGAACCGCTTGTATCGTTGACGGCGGTATTATTTATAAGTATATCTGGAATGGAAAAAATTTCTTCGGGAGCGAAACAGTAATCGAAATATATACTGCCGTTTTGTTCTTTTTTCAGCTTAATCTGTTTGGCAAAACACCCCGCAAGAACTATTTTTTTATCGGCATAGTTTTTTTTAAGCCTTCCAAGTTCGGAAATTACTTTATGGTCGGCATTATCCCTTACGCTGCATGTATTGAAAACCACTATGTCGGCGTCTTCGACCGAATAAACTTTTTTAAATCCTTTTTTAACGAGCCCGTTTTCTATCAAATCCGAGTCGTGCACGTTCATCTGACAGCCGTATGTTTTAATGAAAAATCTGTTATTCGATTTAATCTTCGACGAGGTCATTTTTATAAATTTTGCTTACTTTAAACTGAGGAACCACTTTTTTGTCAACCTCTATTTTTTCTCCGGTTTTGGGATTTCTGCCTGTATAAGTATCGTATTCTTTAACTAAAAAACTGCCGAATCCCCTGATTTCTATTCTTTTACCCTGAATTAAAGTTTCTTTAATTTCATTAATTATTGTGTCGATTATTCTGTCAGCCAATTTAATTGGTATATTGTTTTTAGAAGCGAATTTTTCCGTAAATTGAGCTTTATTCATTTAATCGTAACCTCGACGAGATAATTAAGTTTATAGTTTATTATTATATAATTTTAAATAAATTATTTTATATTTCCATTGCAGATATCTTAATTTTAACTTTTAACTTTAAAACATTTATATATGCGGAATAGTTTTTTAGTTTATCACATAAGGACATCGGGGTCAACATCTACGACAATTTTTCCGGATGAAAAGCTTTTAAATAGATTTGCGTCTATTTTTAAAGCCGATACTAGTTTATGCAGATTTGCCGCAGGCGCAGTCGATTTTAAAATAAGCTGATACCTGTATTCGTTATCTATTTTTTCTATGGGGCAAGGCGAAGGTCCCAGAATACTTATATTACAGTTATCGCCGCCGCCTGAAAAATCGCCGGATTTTATTTTTATATCTATAATATTTTCAATGCTTTTTTTTAAGTTTAAAGCGGTTTCTCTTAGAGCTTCGATATTTTTGTCGGTTAATTTCAAGGCGATTATTCTGGAATAAGGCGGATATCCATATTCTTTGCGTATCTCAAGTTCTTTTTCGTAAAATCCTTTTATATCGTGAGCCGCAGTATACTTCAATAAGTAATTATCGGGTATAAAAGTCTGAACGGCTATTTTGCCTTTATCTGTTCCCCTGCCCGCTCTTCCGGCTACCTGAGTTAGTATTTGAAAAGCTTTTTCGGCGCTTCTAAAGTCGGGCAGATTAAGCAGGCTGTCGGCAAAAATTACTACTACGAGACCGACGTTGGGAAAATCATGCCCTTTGGCTATAATTTGCGTACCTATGAGTATGTCTATTTTTTTATCGTGCATTTTTTTAAAAATTTCTGCGCCTGTTTTACCTTTTTTTGCGATATCCGAATCTATTCTCTCTATTATTATCCCGTTTTTTTTATTTTTTTCGCCGTTTGAAAATAAGGACTTAACGTGTTCTTCTAATTTTTGTACGCCTATGCCGTAGGGCTCTATAGTGTCCATGCCGCATTCAGGACAGAGCTTTGGAACTTTTTCTTTATAGCCGCAATAATGGCATTCTAAGATTTCATGCGATATATTATTATCGGTATTAATTTCCGTTTTCTTTCCGTCTTTATGTTTATGATAAACCAAAGATATAGCGCAATTTTTACACAAAAATTGATGTCCGCAGGAAGTACATATTAAAAACGTGGAAAATCCTCTTCTGTTTAAAAAAAGCAAAACTTGCTTTTCGGCGTCTATGTTTTCTGTTATTAATTTTATAGTTTCTTCGGATAAAATTTTATCTTTAAATTCTTTTTTAGTAAGCGTTTTAAATTCGGATTTTAAATTTATGAGCTGTATATCGGGGAGCGTTTTGCCTTTAACCCTGTTTTTTATATAAATATATTCATATTTTTTTAATACGGAGGCATTATAATAAGACTCTAATGAAGGCGTAGCGGAACCAAGTATGCATACCGAGGAAGTTTTCTTAGCTATCATAACCGCAACGTCCCTTGCGTTATAAAGAAGACCGGACTGCTGTTTATAAGAACCGTCGTGTTCTTCGTCGATTATTATAAGTCCGGGATTTTTTAAAGGAGAAAAAACTGCCGATCTGGCGCCCAGAATGAGCTTGACGCCGCCGTTCATTATCCTGATATGGTTTATCAGTTTTTCTTTTCTTGAAATTTTGCTGTGAAATACCGCAAAACCGTTTTGTTTTATAAGGTTTTCAAAACGTTTTTTTATGAGATAAATAAACTGGTTAGTTATAAAAATTTCGGGAACGGTAATTATAACCTGTTTATTTAAAGACAGCACATAATCTATGAGGTTAAAATATACTTCAGTTTTGCCGCTTGCCGTTACTCCGTGAAGCAGAAAAGTTTTATAAAAGCCTTCCGATATAGATTCTTTTATAAAATTTACGGCGTTTTCCTGGTCTTTAGTCAGTTCGTATCCCGCTTTTGAAAGGAAGCCGTTTGTTAATCGTTCATTTAAAATATCGGAATTATTTTCTTCGGAAAAATCCCCTGACTTTTTTGAAATATATTTTGAAACCGGGCCTGAAGCGGAAGTTTGATTAAAACTTTCGGCCTCTTCAAAATATTTGTCGAGCAGGTCGAATCGCTTTACGTCTATAGAAGGCAAAACAGCATCAAAAACCCCCGATATATTTTCATGATAATACGCTGCTAAAAAATTAAAAATATCTTTACGCGATTCAGTAAAAAAACTTGCCTTTGAAATACGCAATACATTTTTTAATTTTATCGGTTTATCCGGTTTTATGAATTCTTTTTCTTCTTCATCGATTTTTTTTACGCCGTAAATAAACCCGTAAACGGTTCTGTTTTTTAACGGAACAAGCGCCGCCCTGCCTGTTTCCGCTTCGTTTTCAAAATCATCCGGTATTATATAGGCAAACTTTATGTCCGTTCCGCTTTTGGGTATAACTATCTCTGCCGTGGTCATAGCTTTATATTATAATATAAATGGAAAGAATATAAAACTATATGCGTTGCAGATCAATTATTATTTAAACTTTTATTACCGTCTTTATTTTTACCTCCGTTAAGCGGGTACAACTGTTTTCTATAATAATCTTCTTCGTTCAATTCTAATTTTCTGCCGTCGTATGCAGTAAAATATTTGCCGTTACCAAATTCGGTTTCCCATACATTATCGGCAATTTTGCCGTAATTTTGGGAGTATTCGTCCATTTTGTCTTTAAGTTCCGTAATTATAGACTCTCCTCCCTCCTGCGCAGCCTTTGCTCCGCCCTCGGAGACCACCTTTCTTAGTATTTTGGGGTGGTCTATTATCATGCATGGACGAAGCCTGTTCTTAACCCCCATTTGTTCTTTTCTGATTGATTTAAAATACATGGAGTTTAAAATTTCTTCCATAGATTTATCGAAAATATTGTCTGCGGCAAACTGGGCAAATACGCAAGGCTCTACTCCGCCGTTTGCGTTTACGTGAAGATATACGCGTCCGCCGGAAAGACATCCGTGGGAAAGTACGCCGTCGTTCCAAAAATCGGCAACCACTATAGGTTTTGTTTCCCTTATTTCTACTACTCTTTTTCTTCTAAAATTGCGCTGTTCCGGCGTCGGCATAAGATTTACGTCGGGTTCGCGTCCGATGGGTATATAATTAAAATACCAGCCGAGAAAAGCGCCTTGTTTAATATAAAAATCTATAAATTCGTCGCTTACGATTAATTCGTTGTTATGACGGGTAGCGGTCGCCGAAAATCCAAACAGTACTCCGTTGTCTTTAAGATTATTCATAGCGGCTACTACTTTTTTAAAATGTCCTTTGCCTCTTCTTTCATCCGTTTCATCCTCGAATCCTTCGACGCTTATGCACGGAAAAACGTTTCCGAAATTAGACAGTCTTTCCGCCGTTTTACCGTCTATAAGCGACCCGTTTGTATATATCTGAAAATAGCAGTCGTTATTTCTTTCTAAGATATCGAACAGGTCTTTTCTCACGAAAGGTTCTCCGCCCGATATAGTATAAAAGAATATGCCGAATTTTTTGCCTTCGTCGATAATTTCGTTAATTTTTTCAAAAGAAAGTTTATCGCTGCGGGTATAATT
>JAJYWW010000148.1 GCA_021791295.1 bacterium
AAACAGGTTTATGCATGTTGCCGAACTTATTCGTCTTGGAGCGAATATTAAAGTGAGAAATAATTTTGCTATAGTAAAAGGGGTAAAAAAACTTTCCGGAGCCGAAGTTATGGCAACCGACTTAAGAGCAAGCGCTTCCTTAGTTCTTGCCGGATTAGCTTCTTCAGACGGTTTAACTACCGTTTCGAGAATATATCATCTTGACCGCGGATACGAAATAATGGAAAAAAAGTTGACCGCTCTAGGGGCTATAATTTCAAGGGTAAAAGCAAACGATATATCTCCGGTACCTGACGGCGAATCGAGATTTAGCGGCGTCGTTTGCAGTAAGACTGCTTGAAATAAAAATATTTATTTATATATTAATGAAAATTTCAAATAAAAAATATCGTAAACTTAAGAAGCTCAAAATTGCAGTTCCCAAAGGCAGAGTGCTTAAAGATGCCTTAAGATTTTTAAGAGAATCGGGATATATTAAACATCCTGACGCCGATTACGATTCCAGGAAACTTATTTTCGATTACGAAGACGATGCCGTAAGCCTGCTTATAGTAAAGCCTTTAGACGTACCTACTTTCGTAGAGTACGGAGCGGCCGATGCCGGTATCGCAGGCAAAGACGTTTTGCTGGAAAAACCCAGAAATATATACGAACCTTTAGACCTTGGCATAGGAAAATGCAAAGTAGTCGTTGCGGCGCGCAAAACTTTAATTTTCGGAAAAGATAATAATAATTTAAATGCCGATGACCGTTTTCCGGAAATAGACGACGATATAAAAAATAAAATATATTATTCCGGGGTAAATATCGGAATTGCCACTAAATACGTGCGTATCGCCGGGGATTTTTTTAATAAAAAAGGCGTTTCAAACGTTCAAATCATAAAGTTATACGGTAACGTCGAACTTGCGCCTATTTCCGGACTGTGCGATTTTATAGTAGATTTAGTTTCTACCGGAGAAACCTTAAGGCAAAATAATTTAATTCCTATAGAAGATATAGTTCATGTTACTTCAAGATTAATAGTCAACAGGGCAAGCCTTAAAATAAATTCGGCGGATATTGCGGCTTTAATAGAAGACTTAAAAGAACGGGTCAATAAAAATGAGGGTATTTGATTCAAATAAAAACGATTTCAAGAAATTTTTAAAAGAAAGACGGCTCGGCCAGTTTGAGTTTACCGATAAAATACAGCAGGAACTTAAAGTTATACGCAGAGACGTTATTGCCGACGGAGATAAAGCTTTAATCTTATATACCGCTAAATTCGATAAAGTTAATCTGGCGCCTGAAGAATTCTTAATAGGCAAAAAAGAAAAAGATAAATCAGTAAATTCTTTAACTAAAGATGAACTAAAAAGTATCGAAGACACGATAAAAAGAGTTTACGACTATCACTCCAAGCAAAAACTCAATACATGGTTTTCAAACGACGCCGAAACAGGTCTTATAACCGGACAGCTCGTATCGCCTCTTAAAAGGGTCGGCATATACGTCCCCGGCGGCAAGGCGAGCTATCCTTCGTCCGTTATTATGAATGCGATACCTGCGGCTGCTGCCGGAGTTAAAGACGTCATAGCCGTCACCCCTCCGTCAAAACGGTTAAATAATTACGTTATTGCGGCGGCAGTTTTATGCGGAATAGAAAAAATATTCAGAATAGGCGGTCCTCAGTCGATTTTCGCTCTTGCTTACGGTACCGAAACTATTCCTGCCGTAGATAAAATAGCCGGTCCCGGCAATATTTACGTGGCAACGGCAAAGAAAATGGTTTACGGCGACGTCGATATAGATATGATAGCCGGGCCGAGCGAAATTGCGATAGTGTGCGATGAATACGCCGATCCGGAACTTGCGGCGGTAGATATGATGTCCCAGGCGGAGCATGACGAAATGGCGATTTCTACCGTTATCAGCGACAGCAGTTCGGTTATTAAAAAGATTGAAAAAATACTTCCTAAATTAATTAAGAGCGAAAAGAGAAAAGAAATAATAGAGAAGTCTATAAATAATAATGCATCTTTGGTAATAACGCGCTCTTTAGACGAGTCTATCGATATTGTAAACGAACTTGCGCCGGAACATTTAGAACTATATATAAAAGACCCTTTCGATAAACTTTTTGCAATAAAAAATGCAGGCGCCGTATTCATGGGGGCAAATACTCCCGAATCGCTTGGAGATTACGTAGCCGGTCCAAGCCACGTGCTTCCTACCGGCGGCACTGCAAGGTTTTTTTCCCCTTTGGATACGGTCTCATTTCTTAAAAGAACAAGCGTTATTTATTCGAGCCCCGATTTTCTATTAAAAAGCGCAAAAGACGTCAATTTCTTTTCTGAAATAGAAGGATTAAGCGCGCATAACGAATCCGTAAGTTTGAGAATAAAAAAGATAAAATAATTATGTCTTCGTTTAATATAGATAATTTTATTAAAAACAGCGTCCGCAAGCTAAAAGCATATAAAGTTACCGAAATAGATCCGCTTCAAAAAGCGTTAAAACTCGACGCAAACGAATCTAATTATATTCTAAGCAAAAATATTAAAAAGAAATATGCCGATTATATAAAAAACACGCTGATAAATCTTTACCCCGACCCTAATTCTAAAAATCTGCTTGAGTCCGTAGAAAAATTTTACGGGATTTCGTCCAAAAATTTTATTTTCGGCAACGGTTCCGATGAACTAATATCTATTATTCTGCTTAGTTTAAAGAAAGACGTTACGGTAAATATACCTTCGCCTTCTTTTTCAATGTACGAAATTATAGCTAAATATAACGATTTAAACGCAAAAATAATAAAATTAAACGATAAAAATTTTGATTTACCCGATAATATAGCGATAGTTAAAGATAAAAACCAGAAAAATTTATTTTTTTTCAGCTATCCCAATAATCCTACGGGCAATCATTTTAACCGCAAAATTATATACGGTCTTTTGGAAAACAAAAACAATTTAGTCGTAGTGGATGAAGCGTATATATTCTTTTCGGACGAAAAGTCTTTTTTATATGAACTGCCGAAGTACGAAAATTTAATAGTTTTAAAAACTTTTTCCAAAATAGGTCTTGCAGGATTAAGATTCGGACTGCTTTTTTCCGGCGATAAACTTATAAACGAATTTAAAAAAATAAAATTACCGTATAATATAAATTCCTTAACGTTAAGTTCCATAGAATTTTTTTTAAAAAATTTTGACGAATTTGCAAAAAATATAAAAAAGACGGTAAAACAAAGAAAAGTTTTATACGAAAAATTAAAAGTTTTGCCTTTTATTAAAGTTTATCGTTCCGACGCAAATTTTTTACTTATAAAACTCAACGACAAAAAATATAAGGTTAAATTCGATAATTTTTTAAACGGGAATAATATAATAATAAGAAATTTTACCGGCGATATGGATCTTTATTACAGAATAACCGTAGGTACTGCAAATGAAAATAAAAAATTAGCCGATTATTTTATAGAGTTCTCGGAGAGTTTATAAAAAGGAGTTTTTTAAAAATATAATTACGCCGTTTTAATATGCTATAATGAAATAAAAGTTTAATAATATATTCTTCGGGAAGGTAAAATTTGCATGCCGGAAAAAAATACGATAAAAAAAAAGGCAAGAAAAGGTAAATTTATAAGAAAGACTGCAGAAACAGATATAAAACTGGAATTAAATATCGACGGAAAAGGAAACTATAAAATCGATACGGGCGTTCCGTTTTTCAATCATATGCTGGAGCAGTTTTCAAAACATTCCGGATGCGATATATCTCTTAAAGCGAAAGGCGATATAGGAGTGGATCTGCATCATCTCATAGAAGATACCGGTATAGTTATAGGACATGCATTTAAAGAATTATCCGGTGATAAGAGAGGCATCAAAAGATACGGTTTCTCATCCGTTCCTATGGATGAATCGCTTGTTCAATCCACGGCAGATTTTTGCGGCAGATCGTTTTTCGTTTACAGATTTATGGGAGAAGATATATCTCAATCAGGTAAAGAATTTTTAAAATCTTCGTTAAGGATTTCCAAACAGGAATCGCGTGAAATATTGGTAGATAAATTTTTTTACGTATATTCTAACGTTTTTTTCGATGCGGTTTGTAAAAATGCACTTATAAGTCTCCATATAAATATTCAATACGGATCGAACATACATCACATGGTCGAGGCAGTCTTCAAATCTGCCGGAAGAGCGGTTTCGGACGCTCTTGAAATCACCGGCTATTCTGGAATTCCTTCTACTAAAGGAAGCATATAAAAAATGAAAAAGATGTATAAATTATTAATATTCTGCCTTATGTTATTTGCGGTTTTAGCAGGAGTTATACAGTTTAAAGAGCGGAAAACTTATGCTTTTTCACAAAATATAACTCATATTAAAAGGATTTTTATAAACCGCGCTAACGGAACTATAGATATTTTTACAACCGGCAGCAAACCTTTTTATATAAAATATTTATTTCAAAACGGGTATAAAAAATATTTTATTTTAGTTTTTGGACATGCAGTTTTGTACGGACGCGGCAATAAGATAAAAAACCCTTTTCCGGATGTATTTTCCATATCTTACTCCCAGTTTAGTGCGGCTCCTAAATATTCGGTTCATTTGGTTTTAAGACAAAATTCTTTGAGTAAGCCTTATGTTAAAACGGTCGCCGCAGGAAATAATAAATATGAGACGGTAGTTTATGCTTCAAAAGCCGAAGCGTATTTTGCGAAAAAAACACCTGCCGTTAAAAGCCGCATAAATAATGTTCCGGTAAAAGCCGCAAATTTTAACGTGTTCATAGATGCCGGACACGGCGGCGGAGATCCTGGAGGCATAGGACCCATGGGCCTTCCGGAAAGTTTCGTTAACTTAAGCATTGCTTTAAAGCTTAGAAAACTTCTTGAAGCTAAAGGAATTAAAACGGAGATAGACAGGACGTCTAACGTGTTCGTAAGCCTTCAGCAAAGAGCGGCGCTGGCTAATCAAAGCGGAGCAAATCTATTTATAGGATTATACTGCAATTCTCAGGTAGTTCCATATCTTTACGGGACTACGACATATTATTTTCACGGAAATTCGTATCAATTCGCAAAATATTTAGAACATTACGTTTCATCTACATTAAACTTAAAATACGACGGAATACTAAGGGACGACCTTTACGTATTGAGGTTTACTACTATGCCCGCCGTAGTAATAGAGTATGCATATATTTCCAATCCTTATGAGGAACATCTTTTGGCTTCTTCTACTTTTAGGCAGATGATTGCCGATGCAATAGCCAACGCTATTTACAAATATTTTATAATTGATAAAAGATAGATGGATATATAAAAAAATGGAAAAAAAAATAGCCGTTATAGATTACGGAATGGGGAATCTTAAGAACGTTAAAAACGCTTTTAGCTTTTTAGGTTATTCCGCTAAAATAACCGGCGGTTTTGAAGACATAAAAAATGCGACGCATTTAGTGCTGCCGGGAGTAGGCGGTTTTAAGGACGCTATGGCGACTTTAAAAAGAAATGAGTTGGTTAATCCTATTAAAGATGCAATAACCGAAGGCAAAAAATTTCTTGGAATATGTCTGGGAATGCAGCTTTTGTTTGAAACTTCCGAAGAATTCGGCTATAGCGAAGGACTCGGAATTTTTAAAGGAAAAGTAGTCAAGTTTGACGAAAATGCAGTAAACCTAATTCCTCATATAGGATGGAACGATATAGAAATATTAAAACCCTTAGAAGAGTTTAAAGGAATAGAAGACAAAAGTTTTTTTTATTTTCTTCATTCTTATTATTGCGTTCCGGAAGAAGATATTACTGCGGCTGTTTGCGATTATTACGGTAAATTTACGGCCTGCGTTAAAAAAGATAATATTTTTGCATGTCAGTTTCATCCGGAAAAAAGCCATAAAGAAGGACTATCTTTGCTTAAAAATTTCATAGAAAGTTAAAACTTAAGTAAAATTAAATCTAAATAAAAAATATGATTATTATACCTGCCGTCGATATACTGGGTTCTAAGTGCGTTAGGCTTACTATGGGTGATTACGACGTAAAAAAAGAGTATCAAATTTCTCCTGTTGAGGCGGCTCTTAACTGGCAAAATAACGGCGCTAAAAGGCTTCATATAGTGGACCTTGACGGAGCTAAGTCCGGAAATCACGATAATTACGAGATAATAAAAGATATAATTAAATCGGTAGATATTCCCGTAGAGGTGGGAGGAGGAATAAGGAATAACGACGTTATAGACCTTTATTTTAATGCCGGAGCGTCTTATATAGTTTTAGGCTCTATACTGTTTAAAGATATAAATTCCGTTAAAGATTCTTTGGTTAAATATAAGGGTAGGATTATAGGCGGTATAGATTTTTACGACGACAAGATAGCCATATACGGATGGAAAGAGTATGTCGAAGTTCCTGCGGGCGAAGCAGTAAAGAGCTTAAAAGAAAAATACGGCATAGAAACTTTTATATTTACGGATATTAAAAAAGACGGAATGCTGGAAGGAGTTAATTTAAATCTCATTACCGAACTTGCAAAATTGAAAGTCGATATAATCGCTTCGGGAGGGGTTTCCGGGTTAGATGACGTCAAAAAACTTAAGGAACTTAATATAGATTCTTTAAAAGGCGTAATAATAGGAAAAGCTCTTTACGACGGAAGAATAGATTTAAAAAAAGCTAATGCTTTATTGGGATAAACTTATGCTTGCAAAAAGAATAATACCTTGTTTAGATATTAAGAACAACGAAGTCGTAAAAGGTGTAAATTTCGAGGACTTAAAAAGCGCCGGCGACCCGGTCGAACTTGCTAAAAAATATGACGACGAACTTGCAGACGAACTAATGTTTTTAGATATTACGGCTTCAAGCGAGAAAAGAAAAACTATTTTAAAACTCATAGAGAAAATTTCGGAAAATATATTTATTCCTTTCAGTGTGGGAGGAGGGGTTTCGGAGATAGAAGATATTCATAATCTTCTTAATAGCGGCGCAGATAAAGTTTCAATAAATACTTCGGCGGTTGTTAATCCTGCAATTATTGACGAAGCCGCAAAAAAATTCGGTTCGTCGACTATAGTAATAGCAATAGACGCAAAAAAGGTAGGAGACGAATATTTAGTTTTTACGCACGGAGGAAAGAAAAATTCAGGTATTAACGCAATAATGTGGGCTAAAGAGGTTTATAACAGGGGGGCGGGAGAAATACTGTTAACCAGCATGGATAAAGACGGAACAAAAAGCGGCTATGAAATAAATCTAACGTCCATGGTAGTTCAGAGCGTAAAAATACCCGTAATTGCTTCAGGCGGAGCAAGAGACGCAAAAGATATAGAGGAAGTTTTCGTAAAAGCCGATGCCGGCGCGGCTCTTGCGGCTTCAATATTTCATTATGAAAATTCCGGCATTATACCTATAAAGAAATATTTAAAATCAAAAGGGATAAACGTAAGATTGTGAAAGAAGACGATAAAGATAACGCTTTAATAGTTGACGTATTAGACGGCGGTTCGCTGGAATCTTTTTTAAAAAAAATAGATTTTTCAAAACTTAGCGGTTTAATTCCGGCGGTCGCCCAGGACTATTATACCAAAGATATACTAATGCTTGCATTTATGAACGAAGAAGCGCTTAGAAAAACTCTAGAAACGGGTTACGCGCATTATTTTTCCAGGTCGAGAAATAAATTATGGAAAAAAGGCGAAACTTCCGGTCATACTCAGGCGGTAAAAGAAATATTTTTCGATTGCGATAACGACAGCATATTATTGAAAATAATTCAAAACGGTCCCGCATGCCATACAGGGCATAAATCTTGTTTTTATTCTAAAGTAAACAATGGATTATCCGTATCCGTCGATGCTTCGGACGATAACAAAAACGACGTAATATTTTATTCGCTTAAACTTTTATACGACCATATAGCGGGCCGCAAAAATTCCGACCCGGAAAAATCTTATACGGCAAAACTAATGAAGGAAGGGCATGAAAAAATAGGCAAAAAACTTCAGGAAGAATCTCTTGAACTTATCTTGTCCGTTGCAAGCAATTCGGAAAAAGATAAAATTATCTATGAAGCGGCGGATTTGCTGTTTTTTTATATGGTTATGCTCGTATATTCCGGAATAGATTTTTATTCCGTTATTAATGAATTAAAGAAAAGGGAAGGCGTATCCGGTCTCGACGAAAAAAATAACCGCAAACAAAAATAGTTGCAAATTAATAAAAAATATAAGATACTATATAAGGGCAAAGTTGTGCTACAATAAAGTGAAGGTGCCCGAATTG
>JAJYWW010000094.1 GCA_021791295.1 bacterium
AAAGCCGATAAAAATAATACCGTTAAAGAACAAAAACCGTCGGATACTTTAAAAAAACAGAAAAAGGAAAAAGAAATAGAAACATTAATTTTAAATAAAAGCATAGAGAAAGCCAAAGAACGTTCCGGCGGCAGATTAAGCTACGACGAATTTAACGATATTTTACCTCAGGATATAGTTTCTTCCGATCAGATAGACGATTTAATAAGTATGTTGGGAGAGAAAGATATAGAAATCGGCAGAGACGCGTCTTCTATTTTCGGCAAGGCTTCTTCTAAGTTTGCCGACGACGAAATTTTTAGCGACGAATTGGAAGAGGAAGAAGATTTATCCCTTAAAACTAACGATCCCGTAAGGATGTATTTAAAAGAGATGGGGTCAGTAGCTTTGCTTACTCGTGAAAGAGAAATAGAAATTGCGAAAAGCATCGAGGAGGGGGAAGAAGAAATTTTCTCGTCCGTTTTAAATTCCGATATTTTAATTCGATGGGTTATATCGATAGGAGATAAATTAAAAAACGGCGATTTAAATATTACCGGCATAGTTTCCGATTTCGACGACGTCGACTTTCCAAGCGAGAAGGATATAGAAAAAGCGGAAAGCAGATTTTTATCTATTATCGAAAAAATAAAAAAAGAAGTAAAATATAAGGAAGATAAATCTAAGACCGAAAATGTTTCTAAAAAATCAAAGAAAAATAAAATTTCTTTAAGAGAAGAAGGTTCGGACGAGACAGAATCCGATGAAGACAATATAGAAGATATAGATTCGGACAGCTCTTCAAAATCGATTTCCTGGGTAGGGCATAAAAATTTAACGGCTGAATCAAAGAAAAAAATACTCGGTTACATTAAAGATTTAAGACTCAAAAAGAAAATATCCGATAAAGTTATAATGAGGCTTAAAAATCATAATATCAAAATATTGGAATTTGAAGAAAGCATTAAAGAGCTTGAATCCGCTTATAATAAGAAAAACGAAATCGGAGAACAGTCTAAGTCTCAGGAGCATAAACGCCAGGAAAGCATTAATAAGCTCATAAACGAGTATAAGACAAAGATTGCAGTTTCAGAGAAAGAGGTAGGCGTATCCAAAAACGAACTTAAAAAAATAGTCGAAGCTATAAAAATAGGCGAAGAGAAGTCTAAGGCGGCAAAAACCGAATTAGTAGAAGCTAATTTGAGACTCGTGGTTTCTATAGCTAAAAAATATTCCAACAGAGGGCTTCAATTTTTAGACCTTATTCAAGAAGGCAATATAGGTCTTATGAAAGCGGTCGAAAAATTCCAGTATCAAAGAGGATATAAGTTTTCTACATATGCTACGTGGTGGATAAGACAGGCTATTACCAGAGCGATTGCCGATCAGGCAAGGACTATAAGAATACCCGTCCATATGATAGAAACCATAAACAAATTAATAAGAACTTCAAGAGCTTTAGTTCAGGAGATAGGGAGAGAACCTGTTCCGGAAGAGATTGCCGAAAGAATGGATTTGCCTATAGATAAAGTGAGAAAGGTTTTAAAGATAGCAAAAGAGCCTATTTCTCTTGAAACTCCCATTGGCGAAGAAGAAGATACGCATCTCGGCGATTTTATAGAAGATAAAACCACGGTTTTGCCTTTAGAGGCGGCAATAAATTCCGACCTTGAAGAGCAGACCGGAAAAGTTCTTGGTTCGCTTACCGAAAGAGAAGAAAAAGTTTTGCGTATGAGGTTTGGAATAGGAATTAAATCCGACCATACCTTAGAAGAAGTAGGACAAGAGTTTGGAGTTACAAGAGAAAGAATAAGGCAGATAGAAGCAAAAGCCCTTAGGAAGCTCAGGCATCCGAGCCGTTCCAAAAGGCTTAAAACATTTGTGAAGTAGTGGATTTAGGGCCTATAGCTCAGCTGGTAGAGCGGCCGGCTCATAACCGGTTGGTCCCTGGTTCGAACCCGGGTGGGCCCACCATTTTAAAAATGTCATTATTTATAAAAGATGTAGTAGATAAATTAGAAAACCTGATACCGCCGGATTTGCAGGAAGATTGGGATAATTCGGGTTATCAGGTAAAACTATCCAATTCGCCGGTAACAGGCATAGTAACATCGTTAGACCTCTCTAAAAAGTCCTTAGATTTATCGCTTAAAACCAATTCCAACCTTATATTAATTCATCATCCGCTATTTTTCAATCCATTAAGGTTTATAGACTTAAACTCATCGTCGGGCAAATTTTTTGAAGTTCTAATAAACAATAAAATCTGCGTTTATGCCATACATACTAATTTCGATTCCTCCGCATATTCTATGAGCCGTTATATTCTGAATAAGCTGTCTGCGAAGGAAATTATACCCCTTGTATCAGGAAAAAGAAATCTTTATAAATTATCGGTTTTTATACCAAAAGGTTATGTAAGAGCCGTCAGGGAAGCTCTTTTTAAATACGGAAATCCAAAAATAGGAAACTATGAAAATTGCTCTTTCGAAACTAAAGGTAAAGGCTCTTTTAAGCCTTTATCAGGCTCAGACCCGTTTATAGGAGAATCGGGAAAAACTTCTTTAGTCGATGAATCTAAAGTAGAAATATTGATAGAAGAAAGATTTATAAAGCAGGCGATAGAAGAAATGAAGAAAGTTCATCCTTACGAAGAGGCCGCTTTCGATATTTTTCCGTTATACGATTTCGGAGGAAAAGAAACGGGAATGGGTGCAGCCGGTAATTTAGGAAACGCGGAGACGCTGGGTAAAATTTTGGAAAATATTAAGAACATTTTTTCGCCTGTTTTTATAAATTACTGCGGTAAATTAAATAAAAAAATAAAAAAAATAGCCGTAGTATCTGGAAGCGGATTTTCTTTTATGGACAATGCTATAAAAGCGGGCTGCGATCTTCTGATATCTTCCGAATTAAAACACAGTACGGCAATCAGGGCAAATTTAAGCGGAATATCCTTGATTGAAATGTCCCATTTCGATACCGAAAAATATTTTACCGAAATAACGAAAGATATAATAGCAAAAGAGTTTAATTTTAATATTCCGGTTTTTGAGAATAACTGCGAAAACAGCCCTTTTAATAAATTTAATTAATATATAAACATAAGGAGGATAGCTTTGAACGAACAAATTTCTTTTATATTGGATATTCAGAATATTGATTTGGAGCTTTTAAAGTTTGAGGAATCGCTTAAGAAAATATATAACGAAATTGAAGAGTTGCGGAACGGCATTGATTTAAAAAAAACGGAGCATGAAAAATTAAACGAAGATTTGGCGGAGTTAACTAAAAAAATATCCGGAACCGAGATTGAAATTCAAACTTTCGATGATAAGCTTAATAAAATGAAAGATACTCAAAAACTTATAAAAACAAATAAAGAATATAACGCGCTGCAAAAATCCATAAAAGATACAGAAGCTTTAAAAAAGAAAGCTGAGGGCGAATTAATTATGTTAGCTGAAAATCAAACGGTTTTAAACGATAAAATTAATTTAATACAAAAAGAGTCGGAAGACCTGCAGGTCAGTTTATCTTCAAAAGATGCCGAATTCAAAAATATAGAGAAAGAATTCGAGTTATCAAAAGAGGATTTTTTAAACAGAAGAGATGCCGCAAAGAGCAAAATTAAAAAAAGCTACTTAGACATATATGAAACTATAAAAATAAGAAAAGGATTTCCGGCTATTGCTCCGGTACTGCAGTCCGGAGCCTGCACGGGATGTTACAGAATGCTGCCGCCCCAACAGTTTAACGAGCTTATATCCGAAAATGTTTTTATGCAGTGTCCAATCTGTTCAAGAATTCTTTACATTGAAAGCGTTCCGCAGGAAACCGTTGCGGAAGCATCTTTGCTTTCTCAAAAAACATCTAAAAAAACCGGCAAAACAAGAGCATGAATTTAACGGTTTACACCGACGGAGCGTCACGAGGAAATCCCGGAAAATCCGGTGCGGGAATTTTCATTATAGACGAATATAATAAGAAAACTATTTCATTAAAACAGTATCTCGGTATTTTAACGAATAACGAAGCAGAATACAGAGCGCTTATTATAGCCTTGGAATACCTTGCCGAATTTACAAACACGCCTGGAAGATTTAATATTAATTTTTTATCCGATTCGCAACTTTTAATAAATCAAATAAACGGAATTTATTCGGTAAAAAGTCCAAATATCATTCCTCTTTATAATAAGGCAAAAAAATTAATAGAAAATTTAAACGCCGCTTACTCATTTAAGCATATACCGAGAACGCTTAATTTTAAAGCCGATAAGTTAGCAAATTCGGCTATAGATTATAATGTAGAAAAGTTAGATATTGACGAACAAACATCAAGCTGTTAAAATGATTAGTCGGTCGTAAGCAAAAGCGGTCGGTCGCAAAAAAACTTTTTGTTTTTTGAGGAAAGTCCGGGCTCCAAAGAGCATAACGCCGTTTTAAACCGGTGAAGGCGACTTTAAGGAAAGCGCAACAGAAAATATACCGCCTCTTAATTACCGTAACGGTAAAGAGGTAAGGGTGAAATAGCGAGGTAAGAGCTCACTTGGACATTATGTAAATAATGTCTATGGCAAGCCCCGTTAGGAGCAAGAACAAATAGGAAGATCAAGGCTGCTCGCCTTATATGGTCTTCGGGTTGTTCGCATAGAGAAATGACCGGCATATACAGAACCCGGCTTACGATTTTGCTTACGGCCGTAATATTATAAAACTTATAAAAATCGTATGGACATAAAAAAAATAAGAAATTTTTCAATAATAGCCCATATCGACCATGGAAAGTCCACGCTTGCGGACAGATTTTTAGATTTTACCGGAGCAATCACCGAAAGGGAAAAAGTTTCGCAGTTTTTAGACAACATGGAACTTGAGCGGGAAAGAGGCATTACTATAAAAGCTCAGACCGTGAGGCTTACATATAATTACGGCGGGGTCGATTACACTCTTAATTTGATTGACACCCCTGGACACGTAGATTTTTCGTATGAAGTATCGAAGTCTTTAGCCGCTTGCGAAGGGGCTCTTTTGGTAGTCGATGCTACGCAGGGCGTAGAAGCTCAGACTTTAGCCAACGTTTATATAGCCTCCGATATGAACTTAACCGTAGTTCCGGTAATTAATAAAATAGACCTGCCCAGCGCCGACCCTGAAAAAACCAAGAAAGAAATTGAAGAAGTAGTCGGTTTGGAAGCCGGAGATGCAATTTTGGCAAGCGCTAAAGAAGGCATAGGAATTAAAGAGATATTGGAAGCGGTTATAGATAAAATTCCTCATCCAAGCGGAGATCCGAACGCACCGTTAAAAGCGCTCATTTTCGACTCATGGTTTGATTCATATCAGGGCGTAATAGCGCTTATAAGAATATTCGACGGAACAGTGGTTCCCGGCAACACCATACTGCTTATGCACTCCGGAATTTCGTATGAAGTACAAAAAGTCGGCGTTTACAGCCCTTTTATGAAAGAGCTTAACGCTTTAAGCGCGGGAGAAGTAGGATTTATAATCGCCAATATAAAAGATTCCGGAAGGTTCAAAATAGGCGATACTATAACCCTTAAAAACAATCCTACCAAAGAACCTCTGCCTGATTTTAAAGAACCGAAACCTATGGTGTTTGCCGGTATATATCCTATAGATTCCGACGATTATCCCGAGCTTAAAGATTCTATAGAAAAATTGAAATTAAACGATTCTTCTTTTTCATTCGAGCCGGAAAATTCGCTTGCGTTAGGCTTTGGTTTTAGATGCGGATTTCTTGGGCTTTTACATATGGAAATCATAGTTGAAAGACTTGAACGCGAATACGGTTTAAGTCTTATATCTACGTCGCCGACAGTTCTTTATAACATAATAACGATGAAAGGAGAAGTTAAAACTGCCCTGAATCCTATGAAATTTCCGCCTTCCGAAGATATTTCAATGCAGGAGGTCGAACATATAGAGGAACCTTTTATTAAGGCCAATATTTATGTTCCTTCGGAATATCTGGGCAAAATAATAAACCTTTGCGTAGAAAAAAGAGGAAGACAGGTAGAATTAAAATATATTACGAAAACCAGAGTTCAGTTGGTTTATGAATTGCCTCTGTCGGAAATAGTTCTCGATTTTTACGACCAGCTAAAATCTCTTTCTAAAGGGTATGCTTCTTTCGATTACGAATTCAGCGGATACAGGCCGGCAGATATGATAAAACTCGAGATATTGGTAAACAAAGACCCGATAGATGCCTTATCTGTTATAGTACACAGGGACAAAGCCTACGCAAGGGGGAGAAATATAGTAGAAAAACTGAGGGCTTTAATACCGAGGCAGATGTTCGAAGTGGTTCTTCAGGCGCAAATAGGTTCCAAAATTATAGCCAGGGAAGAGATAAAGGCTTTACGCAAGAACGTTCTCGCTAAATGTTACGGCGGCGATATTACCAGAAAGAGAAAACTTTTAGAAAAACAGAAAGAAGGCAAGAAAAAAATGAAAAATATCGGTTCGGTCGAAATTCCGCAAGAGGCGTTTCTCTCGATATTGAAAGTTTAATGTGCGACGGGGTCGGCAGCATTAGACATTATTAAAAAAAACTGGTATAATTTATAAAAATTAAAATACTTTCTTTATGAACGATAACAAACATACATTATGGGATTATTTTAAAGCTATAGTAATAGCTATAGTTATTGCGTTATTGTTTAGAACCTTCGTCGTTCAGGCTTTCAAAATACCTTCGGGTTCAATGGAACCTACCCTTATACCCGGGGATCATATTTTGGTCAATAAGTTTATATACGGAATTCATATTCCCTTTACCAAAGATGTTATTCACGTTTCGCGCCCTAAAACCGGACAGGTTATAGTATTTAAATATCCTTACGCAAGAAAATACAACCTTCATCCCGGAATAGATTTTATTAAAAGAGTGGTAGGTACGCCCGGCGATAAGATTCAAATAATAAACAATAAAGTGTATATTAATAATCGTATTTATAATTGTAAGTATGCTAGATGGACATCCGATAAGATTTTACCGGCTTACGATTCGCCGAGGGATAATTATGGACCTATTACAGTTCCAAAGAACGAGCTTTTCGTTATGGGAGATAACAGGGATAACAGCTTCGATTCAAGATACTGGGGTTTTGTTCCGTTTAAAGACATAATAGGTCAGGCTTTTATTATATATTTTTCGTGGAATCCTAAAAATCATTTCGATATATATTGGCATCGTTTTTTTAAAACAGTTCCGGAATGTCCCATTAAAAATTTAGGGTGAGTTTAATGTCCAAAAACGGGGTTATAGTCTTTGACGATAAAGAAACAAGCTTAATTCTTAATGATTTTATAAATAAAATAATAAGTTCGGGTTTAGACTTTAGCAATACCGGAATAATAGGCATAAAAAACGGCGGAATTATTTTGGCCGATTTGATAAAAAAAGCCGTCTTAGACAGGTTCGGTATAGACTGTAAAATCGGTTATATAGATATGACGCTTTATCGGGACGACCCGTTTGCCGTTAAAAAATCCGGCGATTCCACGGACCTTCCTTTCGATATCAACGGCAGGGAAATTTTACTTGTCGACGATGTTATAAGCAGCGGAAGAACCGTAAGGGCTTCTATAGACGAAATATTCGATTTCGGAAGGCCGGCTAAGATTAAACTTGCCGCTTTTATCGATAAAGAAGGAAGAGAATTGCCTATTTGTCCTGATTTTATAGGCAGGAAAATAAAAGCGGAAAAAAATGAAATAATTAACGTAAATATTACAAGTATAAGCGATAAAAAATTTGTCGAAAAAATATGAGCTTTCAAAAAAAAGACCTCATTACTATCAAAGACTTATCGGCATCCGATATTAATTATTTTGTCGAAACCGCAAAAGAATTTAAAAAAATTTCTCTAAAAGACATAAAAAAAGTTCCTACGTTAAGGGGAAAAACCGTA
>JAJYWW010000034.1 GCA_021791295.1 bacterium
CCGATATAATAGGAAAGGCGGTTGCAAGGACAGGAACAAAGAGTTCAGACGGAGGCGGCGGACGAAAGAATTCTTCCGGAAAAGTTATTTTAAAAGGTATATACGGAGTCGACAGGATACTCGACTATCCTTCGGGAGAACTTTTGCCGAGAATATGCTGAAAAAAGTATAAATCATGCAGAGCCTAAAAAAATGGATTTTCCGATAAATAATAAACCGATAAATAATGCCGTAATAAAAAGAGCAAAGATTAGATTGTCGGGCAGGATTCAGGGAGTAGGTTTCAGGCCATTCGTTTACAGGCTTGCGGATAAGTACGGAATAAAAGGCTATGTTTTGAATAACGGCGAAGGCGTGGAAATTTCCGCCGAAGGCAAAGAAAACGCTCTTCTTAGCTTCATAAATTCTATAGATTCCGATTCGGAAAAACCTCCTCTTGCCGTAATAAAATATAAAGCCGTAGATTATGTCGATTTTATCGAACAAGAGCAGATTTTTTATAAAAATTTTGAAATTAAGGAATCCGACGGTAAATTTAATAAATCAAATAAATTAAATTTAACCATACCTCCCGATATAGCAATATGCGGCAAATGCTTAAACGAGCTTTTTAATCCTTCCGACAGAAGATATTTATATCCGTTTATTAACTGCACGGATTGCGGTCCAAGATTTACCATATCTAAAGAACTGCCGTACGACAGGGCTTCGACTTCCATGGATAAATTTACGATGTGTCCTGACTGTCTAACCGAATATAAAAATCCTTTAAACAGAAGATTTCATGCAGAACCCAACGGATGTTTCGCCTGCGGTCCCGAAGTCGAATTTATTTTGAGTTCGGATATATCGAAAATAGATATAAACGACAAAATGAATATACGCAAAATAACTTTAAATAATTATGCACATAGTTTAAGGGGTATTGAAGAAGGGACGCAAGATATAGCCGGGGTTTTAAAATTAAACCGCTTAAAAAGTTTAAACGCCGTGAAATCTTTAGCGGATTTAATTAGGAACGGCGGTATTGCCTGCGTCAAAGGAATAGGCGGTTTCCATTTAATGGCGGATGCCGCGAACGACGACGCCTTGAGATTATTAAGGGAGCGCAAGAACAGGCCTAAAAAACCTTTCGCCGTAATGTTTAAGAACATCGGGCAGGCATCGGAATATGCACGCATTGACGATATTTCCGCAGATTTATTGAATTCTAAGGAAAGGCCTATATGCTTATTGAAAGACAGAGGCGGACTCTCTTATTACGTCAACTGCGGACTTAAAGATATCGGCGTTTTTTTGCCATATGCGCCGCTTCACTATATTTTATTCAGTTTTTTAGATATGCCTTTAGTCGCTACGTCGGCGAATATAGGCGGGGAACCGATAGTAAAAGACAACGAGGAGGCGTTATTAAAATTAAATGGTATTGCGGACGGTTTTTTAATCCATAACAGGGATATTTTGAGGAGATGCGACGATTCGGTAATAAAGGTTAATGCGGTCGATGAATATAATTTGATTAATGCGCATAATTACGGCACGGACGCAGATAAAAATAAATATGAAATTCATAATAAAGTTGCATCTCATTTTTTTATAAGGCGTTCCAGGGGCTATGTTCCCGAACCGTTAAATCTCTCTTTTAGCTTAAAAAGAAACGTTTTGGCGTCGGGAGCGTTTCTTAAAAACGTTTTTGCCTTAGCTTACGCCGGAGAAGATGCAGGCTCTGCATTATTAAGCCAGCACAACGGAGACTTGGACAATGCCGCAGGTTTTGCTAATTTCAAAAATAGCATAGAAGATTTTGAAAAATTTTACAGTTTTAAACCGGAAGCCGTCGTTTACGATAGTCATCCAGATTACGAAAATACTAAATGGGCCAAAGAATATGCCGTGCAAAAAAATATACGCGGCATATCTCTTCAGCATCACAGGGCGCACGTTATCTCATGCATGGCGGAAAACGGACTGGGATTAAACGAAGAAGTTTTCGGCATAGCTTTCGACGGAACTGGTTACGGAGACGACGGGACTATCTGGGGAGGGGAATTCTTTAAAGGGAAATACGATAATTTAAAAAGAATAGGCAGTTTTAAAAAATTGAGGCTTATCGGAGGGGAAAAGGCGGTTAAATCCCCAGGCAGGATTCTTGCAGACATTCTGTTCGGCGTTTTATCGGAAGAGGAAAATAGTGACGCTATTTTGCTTAACGGTGGCAAAAACAAAAAAGCCGGTAAATATAATGACGATAAATTTGGGGATACCTATATTAAATCTAAATCTGAATCTGAATTTAAGTCGCAGGATATCTTTAAAAATATTTCCGATTTAACAGGTTTTTCCGAAAAAGAAATAAGTATATTTCATAAAATGAGGGAAAACGGATTAAATTCCCCATTTACATCTTCATGCGGGAGAATTTTCGACGCCGTTTCATGTTTGTGCGGTTTCAAAGGCAATATAACCTACGAAGGAGAGGCGGCGGTTTATTTAGAAAATTTGTGCAGCGAGTACGAAAATAAAAACAAAAGCGCCGGAGAGCAGGATAATTTAATAACCGAAGTAAATTCAATAACCAAAAAAGACTGTTTTAAATATGAAATACGCTATGAGAATAAGCAAGATGATAAGAGCAGTGAGAGTGTGGAGGGCGCGGATAGCGGGGATTTTTTCACGGTCGATTATTATCCTGTGTTCGGCGATATTATGGAGATAGTTCAAGCTAAAAATAACAACGACAATAAAGACGAATACGAATACAAGGATAAAAATAAAGATAAAGATAAATCGGATAACGCAGGTTTTATAGCAGGAAGGTTTATAAATACTCTCGCTATGATTATATTGGACGCCTCGTTAAAATCAGGATGTAAAAACGTCTGCATGAGCGGCGGAGTGTTTCAGAATGCTTTGCTCAGGGAAAAAGCGGCGCTTATTCTTAAAAAGAACGGTTTTAACGTTTATTTTAACGAAAAAATACCTTCTAACGACGGCGGTATTGCATTAGGTCAGGCGGTTTACGGCGGGATTATTTAAATAGAATAACCTATCCGCCGCTCAATCATATTGGCAAAAGTCGACCGCCTCATATTATTTAGATGGTATTTATATAAATAAATATCAAAAAAGCGGGGAAGGGAGGGTAACTTTTAATAATTTTAAAGTTCGGCGTATTCAGGGTTTAATTGCCAGTTTATGCCGAGCGGTTTTATTTCGTCCAAAACTAATTTTTCTAAGGCGGGCATGGCTTTTTTCAGAGGTTCCGAAATATCTATTCCAACGCCGGTGCAGTCCTCCGGAGATATTGCAAAAAAAGTTATTTTAGGATTATGTCCCTGCAGTCCGCACATAGAAATTACGTCGATAAATTCTACGTCGTGCGCCGTTTTTTTCATTAAATTTACGGGAAGGTTTTCCGAATCAAACTTAAATATACTCCCGGGTTTCTCGTCTGTTTTAAGGGCATCTACGACTATAATACAGTCGAGGCTGAATATGTCGTCCAAAAGCCCGTATCCAAGAGTACTGCCGTCTATTAACCGTATATTGCCCTCAAAAATATATTTTTTTCTTAATAAATTTATAAAATGAACCCCTATTCCTTCGTCTTTTAATATCAGATTTCCTATTCCTATAATTCCCGTCATAAATCTAAATTTTACCTTATTATTACGACATTTTTTTCTGGATTACCGCTTGCGTTGTAGTGACAGCTTGAATTTATTCCGTTTCGGATTTATTTCTCATATATTTATAGCCGCCGAAGGGTATAAGAATATCGCCTTCTTTCCACATTACCGAACGCCAGACTTCGATATAGATATGATAAACTATAAATATTATAATGAGCCACATTATAAAAAGATGGACGAGAGTAACGCCTGTTAATCCGCCAAATACTACAAGCGTCCAGTCGGTAGAAAAATGCAGAAGCCACGGCCACCATGCGCCTACCGCCGAAGTTCCGGTAAAAGAAGCCACGTACATTTGAAATCCGGTAAGCATCTGAAGAAGTATAAGCAGATGAAATAATGTGAATATTATAGCATTAAGAGGGTCTTGATATCTGTCGGTTTTCGGCCTGTCTTTAAGCGTGAAGTAGTGCTTCAGCATTCTCCATGCTTCTTCCAATTTATCGCCGAAAGGAATAAAACTTTTATATAGCGGTTCTTTCCACGAAAAGAAAGCCAAATAAAGCCAGACGAAAAAAATAACGTCTATTATTACCGCTCCTATAAAATGAAATTCTCTCATCCATGTCATTATGAACGCCTGATAAGTTTCGCCGGAGTTTAAAACTCCGGTAGAAAGCGAATCTGACTGCGTCGGAGTTTTTCCGAATATAAGAAACGGATAAGCTATGTAAAAACCTGTAATAATATTATTAATAATCGCCGCAAAGAACGACCAGTGTATAATTCTTTTTATAACCGTCATTCTGTGTATCAACTGAATCTCGCCGTATTTGCTATTTTTATTTTGCATAATTAACCCCGTTTATTTAATTTATTATATATTACCGCTTCGTTCCCGCATCTATCAATCTACTAATTGATGTGCGTGAAGTTTATCGGAATAACAAATTAAAAGTTAATTAATATAATTAATATTTATGTTTGTTCAGCATATTTTATATTTTTTTATTTCGTTTGTTTTAGGATCTAATATATGTACGGCGCAGGCTAAACACGGGTCGAAAGAGTGAACCGTACGCAAAATTTCGAGCGGCTGCGATACGTTTGCAAGTTTTACGCCTACTAACGACGCTTCATATGCTCCCGGATTATTGAAAGCGTCTCTTGGAGATGCGTTCCATGTAGTCGGGACGACTATCTGGTAGTGCGTTATCTTTTTGTCCTTTATCCTGACCCAATGGCCGAGCGAACCCCTCGGAGCTTCGTCTAAACCTATGCCTATAATCTCTTTCGACGGCATATCGTATTTTGTCCAGCTTGTCTGGTCGACCGCTGCGTTTTTAATCAGCTCGAGCGTCCAGGATTCCAACGCGTCGGCGACGTATTTTGCTTCTATTCCTCTTGCCGCCGTTCTTCCAAGCGTGGAAAAGAGTGCTGAAACCGGCAGACCTGAGGTTTTCAAAACATAATCCACTAAAGATTTTATTGTTTTATTGCCTTTTGCGTATGCGACTAACGTTCTTGCAAGCGGTCCAACTTCCATAGCTTTGTTTTCATAGCGCGGCGATTTAATCCAGCTGTATTTTTCGTCTTCTTTAAGACTGCCGTCTTTATTTAATCCGGTATAATCAGGGTCGGTTATTCCTATATTAGGATTAAGCCCTATTTTTTCGTTCGGATACTTATACCATGAATGAGTTACGAATTCCGTTATCTTTTTTTCGTCTAATCCGTGTACTTTGCTTAAATCCCTGTCGAATATGACGCCTCTCATTAAAAAATAATCGTCCGGATTTTCGTCGTCCGTCTGAGGAAACGCGCCGTAAGAAAGATAATTTTTCAGCCCTCCGCCAATTCCCTGAATCGCTTCTTCTTTATAAAACTCGGCCGCCGTCAACAAATCAGGAATGTAGGCGTTATTAACGAAGTCCGTAATTTTTCCTATCCTGAACAGTATGTCGTCCATTCTTTGCGGGTCTATAATATCGGCTATGGACGATATTCCGCCGACTACGCAGGTTTGAGGGTGCGGGTCTTTAGCGCCCAGAATAGCTATAATCTGTGCGGGTATCCTTAAAATATTAAGATTGTCTAAATAATGGGAAGCGATTAAAAGATTGCCTTCCGGCGGAAGTTTATAAGAAGGATTGCCCCAGTAACCTCCTGCAAAAGGTCCAAGCTGGCCGGATTTAACGAAAGCGCCAAGCCTTGATTTTACTTCTTCGAATCTTGCAAGACTTGCATTATAGGGCGTTTTAGTGTAAGCATAGGCTAAGTCCATGGTTTTTTTCGGGTCGGCTTGAAGCGCCGATACGATATCTACCCAGTCTAATCCGGCAAGCTGGTAAAAATGGACTAAGTGGTCCTGCACCATCTGAGCGCCCTTAAGTATATTTCTTGCAATTCTTGCGTTTTTTGGCGGATGTATTCCCAGAGCGTTTTCTACCGCCCATGTTGCGGCTTCGTAATGAGCATAAGTGCATACTCCGCAGATTCTCTGAGCAAAAAGACCGGCATCTTCCGGAGCTCTTCCGTTAAGTATAAGTTCTATGCCTCTGAAAAGAGTGCCGGAAGAGTATGCTTCGCTTATTTCGCTGCCGTTGAGAATGGCTTCTATTCTCAGGTGTCCTTCTATTCTCGTCACGGGATCGACTATGATTTTTGTTGCCATATATCCTCCAAAGATTATTGTAGTGATTATTATATTGATAATTGTAACTTGTTAATGTTTATTTTTTAGTATGTTATTCCTTCTTATTATCGTCGTTTTTTCCCGAATCGTCGTTTTTTTCTTTTTTAGATTTCTTATGCTCTTTTTTCTTTTTAACTCCGGTATATATTGCGTGTGCGGCAATACCGGCGCCTGCCGCCGCAAACAATCCCACTCCGAATTCGTCTGCGGTAGCTTCTACGCCTGGGATTATAATTTTTGCGTCTGCGTTAGGCTTTTCGAACGGCGTCATTCTGTCCCAAAATGCAGGCTGAGAACACCCTATGCATCCGTGGCCCGCCCTCATGGGAAAACTGATATCCTGATTATATTCCGCGGTAGTGCAGTTGTTCCACGTAAAAGGACCTTTACAGCCCATCATATACAGGCAGTACTGTTTTTTGGCTCCGTCGTCGTCCCATTCCCTGACGTATTCGCCGGCTTCAAAATGGCCTCTTCTGTAACAGTTATCGTGAAGCCTGCCGGAATACGCCCATAACGGACGGCCGAGACTGTCCAACTGCGGCGCTTTTCCTATCAGTATATATTCTACTAAAGTACCTACGAGATTTACGGGATTTACCGGACAAGCGGGTATGTTTATAACGCTTCTGTCTGTAACTGAACTTAATCCGACTGCAGACGTCGGGTTAGGATTAGCTGCGGGTATTCCTCCGTAAGAGGCGCAGTTTCCTACTGCAATTATAATACCGGCATGTTTTGCCGTTTCCTTAGTTATTTTTAAGCCGGTATCTCCTTTTGCTCCTATGGTAAGGAATTTCCCATCCATTCCGGTAGGTATAGCGCCTTCGACCACAAGTATATATTTACCTTTATATTTTTTAACGGTTTCCGTTTTTCTTGCTTCCGCCTGATAGCCTGCGGGAGCCATTATGGATTCCATGTAGTTTACGCTGACGTAATTAAGTATAATTTCAGCCGGAGTGGGGTGTGCGTTTCTTAAAAAGCCTTCGGTATTTCCCATACAGTCCGCCATATCGAGCCATATAAAAGGCGTTCTGGTGAGAATATTGGCGGCTCTTGCCACTCTCGGTTCGAATATATAGGGAAGCATTAAAGCGGAGGTTAAAAACGCGCTCCATTTAAGGAAATCCCTTCTGTTTACGCCGTAAATTTCTAAAATATTGGGAAGGTTTTCTTCTTTATCTTTTTTACCGCTAAAGTATTCTTTTTCCAGTCCGTCTAATCTTTCATCGACTTTTTTTAAAACTTCATCGGGTTTTTTTGATATAAATCTTAGAGGATCCCATTTAAAATCCGGGAAATCCGGGTCGGAATTATTGCCGTTAGAATTGGAACGGTGATCGCTTGCCATACAGCCCCCTATATTCTAAATTAAATTATAAATACAATAAAATAAATAGACTGAAACGCGGATATTTTTATTTTATATTTGAGTGATAAATGTTATATAATGTTTTTATAATCATATCGCAAAATTATAAAATGTCAAATTAATTTTTTTTATTTTTTTTATAAATTTTCATGCATGAAATTTCTGTAGCGCTCGAAATAATCGATACCCTTGAAGACAACGGATATTTAACCGGCGTA
>JAJYWW010000059.1 GCA_021791295.1 bacterium
TTAAAGCATTTTCTCCTTTAACGTCCGCAATAAACAACTCCTATATTTTAGGATACGATAAATTTAAAGATGAAGATATGTGCGCTATATATAAAACTTTAAATTGTGAGTAATTCATTAGTTGATTCAAGATGTATATGCAATAAAGTAACATTTATTAAAATTAATGAACTAAACTAAATAATGCTATTTCCAAATGACCATCGCTCCAAACGCATATTTATTCTTCCAGTCCTTGCCGTTTTTGCCGGCGCGCTTTTACTGTATCCTTTTTTATACCGCAATTTTACCGATATTTATTTTGCCGTAAAAACCGCGGTTTCGGCTCATCGGTTAATTATCCCTGACGGATTCAGTTTGAAATATCTCGTTCTTTTCTCAGGATTAATTCTAATGTCGTTTACAGATATGCTTTTTGAAAGAATCCACAGGTTTATACCTATATTTTTAATGCTTGCGGGCCTGTTATTCGCCTATATTGCAAATAAGCCCCTTATTAACGCTTTTGAGGCGATAGGCATAGGTTTAGGGATATTTATCCTAATCGATATTTTAAAGCTCGGATCTTACGCTTTTGGAGATATATTAACCGCCGGAGCGATAGGAACTTTCGTAGGAATAGAAAATATCGTTATTATTTCGATTTGCGCTATAATATTAGGCAAGGCGATAACTTATTTCAGCGCAAGATTAAACGGCTTGTTCGATAAAAGCAGAGTAAAAGCGTTTCATTTCGCTTTCGTGCCGGTGCTGTTTTTAGTATCTTGCCTATTGTTTATTTTTTTCCGCAGTTTTTAAAGTTTTTGATTTTTTCTATATATTCCTGAACGCTGTTTCTTATTATAGCGCTTAAAGAAACGTTTAAATTCAATTCTTCCGCTTTTTCTTTAGCCTCTTTATATTTTTCGTATAAATCTATCGGAATTCTGACCGATACGTTTTTAGTTTTTTTTGCCGGACTTTTTTCTTTCTTTTTTAATTTCTTCAATTTCTTTCTCCGCTAATTCTATGCCTTTCTGAAATGCTTTGTTTATAATATCTTTAAACGTAAGCCTTATGCCTTTTTTTTCCGCTTCCTTTTTCATCTCTTCTAACTTTCCGTATTCTTCTTTAGTGAGTTTGATAGAAGCGAAAACGGTATCTTTGCTTTTTGTCTCTTCTTTTTTTCTCGGCATATTCTATATGAAGTTTTTCATGGTTTGTTTATATTCTTCGATAGTTTCGTCAATCCCAGCTCGCACAATATTTTCAATCAGTATCTCTTTTTTGGTTTCTTTCAGTTTTAAAAATTTCTCGTAATTTTCTTTCTTTAAAGCGACGGATACTTTAACTCTTGCTATTTCTTCTTCTTTTAATTCTAAGCCTTTAAGGATTATATCTCTCGCCATTAAAGTTACGCCGTTTCTTTTGGCGTCTTTTATAACCTCTTCTATTTTTTTGTATAAGGACTTATCGATATAAGCTCTTATCGTTTTTTCTTTTTTCTCTTTTAATATCCGCATAGTGCTTTATTATAATCATATTTCGTTATTTTTTGTCAATACGAAATTTATCTATTTTTGTTTAAAAATAACGTTTTGATTAATGTTTGTATTGACAAATAAGCCATTTTTTTATATAAAATAAGGCATGGAACTGTATACCGACGGCAAAAAATTAATTATTAGTTTTCATTACGACCCTGTTTTAGTAGAAAAGGTTAAAACCTTGCCTAACAGGTCGTTCGATCCCGTCACTAAAAACTGGATACTGCCGCTGAATTTAGACAGTTTTTACGCATTCAGGAAAGCTTTTCCTAATGCAGAAATCGACAAATCCGTCAGGAATTTCGATTTCAACAAACAGGCTAATCCTCTCTTAAACTATGTTCCGCCTTCAGGACTTAGTCCTTATAAGCACCAGATAGAAACCTTAAAATTCATGCTTAAAGAAAAACAGGCTGCGGTTTTTAATACCATGGGAACCGGAAAAACAATTACGTCGTTAATGGCTTTAGACTATCTTTTTCAAAATAAGCTTATTAAAAAAGCTTTAATTATAGCCCCGCTTCTGGTTATGAACGACGCTTGGATATCTGATTGCGAAACTTATTTTCCGCATTTAAGCATTCAAAAGCTAAGCAAAAATCAAAACGAAGCGGCGGAAGGCATCTGGATTATAAACTGGGATATGATAAAAATCCTTTTCGATTACGTTATAGAAGAAGACACAAAAGGTAAAAAGATAAAAAGAATAACTAAAACTTTCAATTTCGATTTCGATTGCGTGATACTTGACGAATCCGCCAAGGCAAGAAACGTTAAAACTAAAAGGTTTGAGATATTAAAAAGATATTTGCCGGTAGAATATACTTTTATTTTATCAGGTCTTCCGGCGCCGAATACGCCTTTGGAATACTGGAGCCAGTTTTACCTTATGGACGGCGGAAAAACTTTAGGCGTAAACTACTGGCAGTTTTTAAGCAGACACGCCTATAAAACAAAATTCGACTGGTTTATAACTAAAGACGGGGCAAGGGCTATTAAAGAAAAAGTAGTTTCTAAATCGATAAGGTTTGAATTGGAAGATTGCGTAGATTTGCCGGAAAATATAACGCTGTGGAGAGAGGTAGAATTAGATTCCGAACATTTAAGGAATTACGACAAAATCGAAAACGAGACGTCTTCGGAAATTAACTACGGGACTATCGATACGTCTAACGTAGCGGTTAAAGCTTCTAAGCTATGGCAGGCGGCAAGCGGCTACGTCTATGACGATATAGGGCGTTCCATCGCTTTAACCAAAAACAATAAAAAGATAGAAGCGCTAAAAGAAATCATCGAAGAGGAATTCGGCAGGGAGCAGGTTATAGTCTTTGCGTATTTCAAAAACCAGCTTGACGAAATACTTAAATCCGTAAAAGGCAAATTTTCCGTAGCCGCGATTTACGGGGGGATTAATTCAAGCAAATCCATCGAAGATTTTAAGACAGGCAAAATTCAGGTTCTTATTGCAAATCCGGCAAGCACAGGACACGGACTTACCTTTACTAACGCAAAAGGGATTATCTGGTTTACGCCTATCTGGGACTACGAAATATTCGAACAGGCAAGGAAAAGAGTGCAGAGGATAGGGCTTAAACATAAATCCCTTGAAGTTTTTATGCATGCTAAGGACACGATAGAATATTCGATGTATTGGGGACTTAGGCATAAAAAAGATATGAGTTCGATTATTCTAAAAAGCATTAAAGAAAAAAATAAAAGAAAAAAAATGGAAGGTATTTATTAATTCATGTCTTATATAGACGCAGCGGAAAGATATTTAAAACTTAAAAAGCAGGGAAAAAACTATTTTGCGTTGTGTCCGTTTCACGACGAAAAAACCCCTTCTTTTTCAATAAATCCGGATAACGGACTTTGGTATTGCTGGGGATGCGGACAGAAAGGCAATATTTACCATTTAATAGAAAAAATGGAATCCGTTAATTTTCCGGAAGCGGTCGAAATCGCAAAAGGTTACGGAATAGAACCGCCGGATAATTTCAAAGAAAAACCGGCTTATAAAAACAATAAAGAGGGTAATGTCCGTTTTGCGGACAAAAAAGAAAATACCGCTTTAGAGGCGGACAAAGAGGTAAATATTATGGAAACCGAAAACGAAAAAGAACCCGATTACGAAAATCCCGAGGCGGAAGGCTATAATCTGGAAACTGACAACCTTGAAGAAGTTCCGCTACCGCCCCCCGCCCCCGTCCGCATTGCGGAAAAACCTGCTAAACCGCAGGTAAAAAAACAGACGCCCCCGCCAAAGGATAAGGAGTTCGACAAAAAAACGGCTACGTATATTTACGACGACGAAAACGGCAAAATATTATACGAAAAAGAACGATGGGAGCATTTTAAGGGCGAAGAAAGAATATCCAAAAAGTTTTTATTCTATCACTACGAAGGAGCTAAAAGGCTGACCGGAAAAGGAAATATAAAGCTTATACTTTACAACCTGAAGGACGTGCTTTTGTCCGAAAACGTTTTTATCTGCGAGGGAGAAAAAGACTGCGACAATCTTAAGGAAATTTGGCCTGATAAAAACGCCGCTTTTACTACTAACGCTACCGGAGCCGAGAGCTGGGAAGAGTCTTATAATCTATATTTAAAAGGAAAAAATATAGTAGTATTCGAAGACAACGACGAGGCGGGAAGAAAAAGGACGGAAAAGCTGACTTCGGCGTTAAGCAAAATTGCCAAAAGTTTTAAGGTAGTAAGATTTGATGAATTAGAAGAACACGGAGACGTAAGCGATTACCTTAAGGAACACGGTTTAGACGAACTTTTGGAAAAGATAGGAGAAGAAGAACGCACGGCGGACAAAACGGAATTAACGGTATTTAACGCCTTCGAAATGAAGATGTTTATAGATAAAACACAGTATATGCTTTCGGATTTTATGCCGCTAAAAAAAGGGGGTATTAATACCGTTTCCGGCGCAACGCTCGAATTTTTAATTTATCTAACTTTGCTATTGTCTAAAAAATTCAATATGGTTTTTTTATCCGATTACGAAACGGACTCTTTGTTTCCGCATTTTGCCAATATAGCAAAGAGGATGGCTAAAATCGATAAGGTTAACATTAAAGATATTTTGGCAGGAAATATTACGTCTGAAGTTACCGAAGTTGATATAATAATATCTACTGCCTTTATCGACAAAAAGGGCTTTACGGTAATTTGTCCGCAAAGCGAAAAGCAACTCCCGGACTATTATTTTAAAAACGGAGACGTTTATAATAAGTTTTGGAACAAGGTTTTCAGGATAGAAAATTTAAGGGGAATGGGAGAGATAAGGTTGTCCGGGATAGAAACCGAAAAAAAAGAAAAATCTTTATTGAGTTCGATTTTTTCAAAGGCGGGAAAGTAGCGTGCAATATAATTTGTTTGGAGAGTTGGAAGAAGAAAAAGAAGAAAACCGCTTTGCGGACAAAATAGAGTTGTCGGAAGAAGAAAGGCTCGAAATAGCAAGGGGAGTGTATAGGGTTTTCAAGGAGAGCATAGAAGAAATTAGGGATACTAAAACCGGAAAAATTGTATATAAGAAAGAAGATACCCCGTCCGAAAGGGCGGGGTAATAAATTGATTAATTTTCTAAACTTAATTTTTCAATTTCCGCTTTTTGAGAGTCCGAAAATCTTTTTATCGTAATTTCGTCCGTAAAGTGCTTTGAAAGCGACGGAAATTTTTTAATTAATGCAATGTCGAATTTTTGTTCGAGTCCCCATAAGTTGACAATCCTTTCGTAAAAAGGATAGTTCTCGCACAGCTTTAAATCTGCTTCTCTGATTGCTTTGATAATGCTTTTCATTTTTTGCCCCCTTTGATTTTCTTTATTGCCGTAATATTTTTGAATTTTTAGCAACTAAATCGTCTATTTCTTGCTTTCTTTTAGAATTAAGATTAGCAAGATAATCTTTGAAATCTTTAGTAAAGAAAAACCATCTTAAATCTGAGATATTGCCGTTTAAATTGGTATTTAGCTTTTCAATTATACTATGTAAATCTATAAAAAAAGATACGCCATAATTCTTTGAGGCGTCTCCGTAAACAGCATGTGTTTTATAGGGTTCGTGGCATAATATGGCATTAGAACCAGTATGATATACCCTGCAATTAAAAGGTCTATAAGAGTAAATCGAGCAATCTTTCTTTTTGCTTAAAAAAGGGCAAGGATGGTAAATATTTCCGCTGGTTAATATTATAGCATTCTTTTCGTTTTTATTGTTTGGATTTATCGAACTGCCTGTTTTTTTTGCGATATATATAGCTTCAAGATAGGTTGTTTCTACAAGAAAATTACAGCAAACCGAACATCCGCGAGAGCAATTTGTAAACGTTTTTACGAACTTATTGAATTTATCTATAAAATCGTAAATATCTTTAAGCATTTTTAGTGCATTCGCAATATCGTAATTTTGATAATTTTTAATTTTATCAATTAAATCTTCATAATTTTTTACAAGATATTGCGGAATATCTGGAAGATTTTGGTTCGTATTTTCTTTCATAAGATAAAACAATAATAAAATATTGTTAAAGTATTAAATATTTCTCCAGTTAGCAAAATTATCCTTACGATAGTCGTCAGTCCATCTTGAACTTACGTTTTTCTGTTTGCTCATATTATATGCATTAATACCCATATATTCTTTAGTTTTTTCTAAATTTTTTACCGAAACGTGTTCTTTGTCCGAGTTTTCGCGCCAGCCATAAAAGTATATTTTATCAGCTTCTTCGACATCTCTTTTGTATTTTGCAATATCTGCGGGTTTTACAATGATTGTATTTTTAATACTTTGAGGTATTTTTTTATTAAACGCGGTTAAAAAATCTATTGGTTTGAACTTATGTTCGGGGTCATATTTAATATTAAAAGATTTAATAATTAAATCATATATATTTCCATCGAAACTTTCTTTAACGGTAAAGTTATTGTCTAATTTTAATTCAAAATATTTGTTGTTATGTTTAATTCCAAAAACGAGGCGCATGGGGTTTTCGTCTATAAAAAAAAATACATCGGCTTCAACATGGTTATAGATAAATAAAAATTTAACTCTTAATTTACCTTGTTTAACCATATCATTGTATAATTTAATAATATTTGTAAGCTGCATTTTATTATTATATCAAATATAAGATAAATTTCTATATATTCTGCCATACCCAAACGACCCGACCTATTACGAAGTGATCCCCGTCGGTAATTTCTTCTTTTTTAATAAATATATCGTGAAATTTAGGATTTTCAGATTTAAGCGTTATGCCGTTCCTGTCTTTAATGACGTATTTGATAAGAGCGCCTTCATAGTCTAAATTAACGCAATAAATATATCCCGATACGAGTTCTTTGTAATTTAAGTCAATTCCTACATAAGAGCCGTCTTTTATATAAGGCTCCATGCTTGGACCGATTACTTTTACTACGGCTAATTTTTTCTTAATAAATTCTTTCGGGACTAAAAGCGTATCAATAGGCTCGATTTCGGTTAAATTTACAAACTTTCCGGCGCCGGCGAAAGAATAAACGGGAATGGTTTGATATTTGGATTTGTCTATAAGTATTTCATCAGACGCTGACATTGCAGGGATATTTAAAAGTGTTGATTTGTTTTTATTTGTTTTTAGAACTTTTTTGTCTTCAGAAAAAAAATAAGAAATATCGACTTTAAGAATTTTTGAAATTTTCGCTAAATAATCAATTGCAATCTTACTATATCCGGATTCAAACCTTTGGACGGAAATTGGTTCCATGGATATTAGTTCAGCTAATTTTGTCTGGGTATATCCTAACTCTTCACGCCTTTTCTTTATTAATAACCCTATTTCTTTAAAAATTTCGTCGTTTTTAGTTTTAGGCATAGTTTTATTTCTATTATTCTTTTACATAAAATGAAGAAATTTTAACATATCATATTTAGTCATTTTATCAATAACATTTATTGTTTTATTATAAATACAATAAATGTTATTTTTTTTATTGACATATAACATTTATTGTTATATTATTTATATAAATAGTTTTAAAACATTAAAAAATAAAGGAGTTGATTATGCATCCGTTAAAGATATATTTATTTAAAAACCAAATTAAACAGATTGATTTTGCGGAAAAGATTGGTCTTTCCCCTGCTTATTTTTCAAAAATATTAAAGTATAAGAATTTTCCCTCAAGAAAAACAGCTTTAAAAATATTAGAACTTACAAATAATGAAATTACAATGAATGATATATATAAAGAACAAAGCGATTGTAAGATGTTCAATAATAATAGATTTATTATATCCTGAAAATATTAAAAATGATGAGGTTGAAAATGCAAGCCAAAAAAATAATTAATCCAGAAATTAATGCGACGCTTTTTAAATATATAGAAGCAGTAAAAATA